>JAYUVJ010000129.1:0-12750 GCA_043754155.1 Acidimicrobiia bacterium | reverse complement strand
AAGATCCGCTCCGATCAACCTCGCCGCAGCCACCGCACCAAGCGCTATCGGGGCGCCGTACACGTAACGCACGAATCCCGCGCCGCTGACCGATAAGAGGGAGCGGAGGCGATGTTGCAGGGCGGTGCGTGAAGTCTGAAACATTGCTGCGAACAGCGTTACCAATATCCACATCGAAGCAGCCCGATCTTGGTGTCTCACATTGCAAGATGCAGTGCTTACTATACGAAACATCCTAGCAGGGAAGGCCGGCGGTCAACCGACCGGTGTGACCTGCTCCAGATGAATCCCAATCAGTGTGAATTTTGAGGAGACTCACTCCTTGAAACGAAGACGTAGTGCCTGAACGTTGCGTGCATATTGCACGGTGTCATCGTAAAGGCCGTGGTCTTGAATCGAACCCATTCCTTGATAGTAAGCATGCAAAGCTTTTGTGGTGTCCGAGTGATTAGCCTTCAAAAGGTATCGAAGGTATCGGGCGGACATTCGTACATTGTTTTCGGTGTCCCGAGGATTGAGGTCAACGCCGATAAGTTCCTTTTCAATAAACCCGGCGGTTTCTGGCATGATTTGCCCCACACCAATGGCGCCGGTGGAAGAAACCTTTGACTGATCGAACCCAGACTCCTGCCACAGCGTGGCTTCAAGGAGATCCTGAGGGATGTCGTTGGCTTTCGCCCATTTGGCTGTGTGCTTACGAACTGCCAAACGCATTGGATTGGCGCGCAGGCGAGCGGGAAGGCTCTTTGGTCCGTGGAGTTCTACCTTGGGTAGGGTCAGCAATTGCCCTACGCGAAGTGTGGAGTTTGACTTGAGTTTATTCGTCACCGCAAGTGCGGCGACAGAAGTGTTTGTCGCTACGGCGATCGACGAGAGCGATTCACCAGCGCGAACTCGGTAGCGGGCGTCAGCAGCGGTGACGCGTGGAGGTGTCTTCAGTCTCTGAGGGCTTGGCGTAGGCGGTGAAGATGCCATGGGAGCCTGGGGTGTTGGGTTCCGTTGTTCCGGTGATGTCGTAGAAGACTTACGCAAAACTCTGGTCTTGCCCTGATCTAGCACGGCCACCAGTTTGGGTTTGAAAGTTATCGTCGCAGCTGTTGCTTGATTTGGGGGAACGGCCACACTTGAGGCTAAGGATCCAGCAAGCCCAATCGCCACAGAAATTGCCAAACCTTTGGCGCAGCGCCATGCAACCACCGAAAACGCGTTTCTCCGCTGTGTGTCGCGAAGGGTTGCAGCGAGTCTCGACTGAAAGGACCGTCGAACATCAGTGACAAAGGAAGTATTCACACCTTTCTATCGGTGCTCTTCGTTCTGTTCTTGACGAGAAGTTCAGTATTGGTTTGATCTAGATCGTCACTGCTCACGGTGATGGTAATTCCGTCAACTTTCGTTACCTTGCCTGTGGTGGGACCCAAAGCTCTCGCTCTGCCAACCCGGAGTAACCAGAGAAACCTGGGCTAAGACTCGCGAGCTAAACGCTTCTGCTCGGCCCGGCGTTCCGAATCAAGGCGTTCCAGTTCATACTCACCATGATCAACATAAGTGAACATATCGGCTACCAAACGATGCCCGGCCACCTCGCCGATGAGCGTGTGCATTTGCTGCGCTACGCGTCGGTATTCGCTGTGACCCTGGGGCGACGAACGTAACTCGATAAGGTGCAGGGCCTCACGAGCATTCATTTGCATGACGTAGCGCAGGCGATACGCCAATGACACAGCATAGGAAGCCTGCTCAGGGAACCGATCCACCATGGCGTCGTAAAGATCCGCAGAACGGTCCATGGCGGATTCGAACTCTCCGGCCGCCCCAGCTTCCACCACGGCCTCGGGCAAAACATAACCGTGCGTTGGAGAGAGCGACTGCCACTCAATCGTCAGCAGACGGTGACGTTGAAGATCTCGGAAAGCTCCGTAATCGCTCAAGACATCGAAACGATAGTTGAGACGCTCCAATGCTCGGCCCGGCTTGTGGCGACGATTCGAACGGGTTCCCACATAGGCCCGCACCACTCGCTGCTTGTCCTCAATGGCCATGGTGCGAACCCGAGCCAAAATACGATCTTCAGAAAGATCCAACGATTCGTACAGCATGGCCGCAATAAGCTTGTCTTCACCGTCAGGATCAAAATCAGTAAGCCGAACCATGGGGGCCTCGCTGTCAGCCTCATCCAAGTCACCGCCAAACAGTTCGTTCGCCACTTCGGCAGTAGCTTCACGGGTAGCGCTGAGATACTCACTCCACGCGCCGCCTCGCTCGGCCCGGTCCACACGGGTAAGGAACGACGGGATTACCTTTCGAAGCTCAGTGAGCATCAAATCGGCATAAGCCCGAGCTTCTGGAAGCGGATGGGCACGCATTCGCAACAGCAGCATCTCATAGCCTTGGCCGGAGCCGTAAATACCCAAGTTCGACAGCGACGCCGCAGGAAGGATCCCACGGAGCGCATCGAATGACTTCGCACGAATGGCTTGGCGCCACACCATGTCGGAATCCTGCGGGTCTTTTGGATAGCGCTTGCGGAAATGTTCTTGCAGCACGGGAAGAAGATCGGAATAGCAATCAAACATCCGGTCCATGTCACCCACGTAGCGGGCCCCCAAGTTGGATCCCACCACTTCAAGGTCTCTGTGATAGCGGTAACGGCCTTCGTTGCGGCTGTCATAGGCGATGTAGCGAGTGGACTGTTCGAGGTAGCTCATGAGCCGGCCTCGTTCCAAGATCTTGGTCAAAAGGTTCGATGCTTGCTCGCAGGCTAAGTGCACACCGCCAAGTTGCGCTACGGAATCGTCGCCGTATTCGCCAAAGACCTTCTCGTAGAGCGATTCTGCCCGGTCGAGGCCAACGGTCGCGTCCATGGTGGCGTCACCGGAAACATCGAGTTCGCCGACGAATTCATCGAGAAACAGGCGGCGCAGGCTCTTTGCGGTACGGGAATACCTGGCGAAGAGCGCGCCTTTAACCACCTCGGGAAGGTTTACCAGGGCAAAGACCGGCTGGTCCAAGTTGGTGAAATACCGACGGAGGATTTCGGATTCTTGATCGGTGAACGTCTCTGCAGTCGTGAGCAACACTGCCGTAGAGAGTACGAACTCGGCGGCACTATACGGTGGATAGGCGGTACGTCATTTGACTCGTCCATCCTGCTAAGCACTACCGATTGTTATGCACTACCTAATTAGCCGGATTACGGGAATTTGTTCCCGCTAGTTTCCGCTGGTTGCGCGCTAAACGACCACGGTAAAGGCATCGGGGACGACGGTTACGACCATTTGCTTCACCGTGCCCACCCGGCGTTCATCAAGCCAAAGTTGCCGCGGTCGATCAAAGTTGAAACTAACAGTTGGAAGCCGTCGCTCGGTAATTCCTGGGTGTGGTAGGTGACTGCCCAATCTCGCTCGTTTGGCCACTTTAACGACATCACCAAACGCTATGTGCGCTTCATAAACGTCGAGCAGCGCATCACCAGGATGTGCCCTGTGCCCAAAACGATACGCACCCATATCTTGGGCATTCATTACCATCGCGACTTTCGTCCACCATTGGTTGCGGGCAACCAGCGAAGCAACGAACACGCGACGCACCCCATCGGTGAGGGCTACGGCCAAATCACACGCGTAGTGACGGGCCTCCCCTGTTGTGTACCGACCGACAACGCCTGGCCCGCCAATAGTTCGCCAAAGCGATCCGCCGGTCAGCCCGATTGGTGGATTGTCAACCGGGACCAAATTGAGCGGAATTGAGTCGGGGTGAGTTGTGTCGAGCGGAATTGAGTCGGAGGGACTGCCGAGCGAAGAGATGGGATTTCCGCTCGCTTCTGCATCAGGGATTTGGGTCAATACGTTGCCAAGATACTCAGCAAGATCGGCATCGGTTCCGAACGTGGGGCTGTGATGACTGAGTGTCCCGGGATACCCCCAACTCGTTCCCTTGCCGATCGTCATGGTGCAGAGCGCTCAGCGTCGGTTAGCTCGACGCCCTTCTCATGTTCGTGTATCTGCTTTCCGGTGACATTGCTCGCACTCACATCGGAAGCCGCACTTGCATCGGCCACATTGACAAGATCCGGAGGGAGATCAACCGAGCCAACAATGTCGCCGAGTTGATCGAGTGATGAAGCTTTCACAACTCCTCGGAACAACGCTTCGGCTGCCTGGCGTGCCGTTTTGGCTGTCGCCAAGTTTGTAGACACTTTGCCAATTTGGCGAAGCAAATCGATAAGAATTTTTATGGTTCGAACAAAGTCACCGCCGGTGATTTCACCCTCGGCCAACACTGCATCCAACTCGCGTCCGCCCGCCCATCGTTGCGCGACAGCCACAAATCCGGGGTCTAGGGTCTTCGAAAGCGGAAGGTCAAGTGCGGCTTCATCGTCGTTGAGTTCCTGCGCAATCTCGCTCATCGACCAGTAACGGGCCTGGAGCGCCTTCGGGAACTCCAGGGGTAAATCGCCATTACGTCGCGCATCGTGGTCACCGCGTGTGCCAGGCCGTCCGGTTCCGACGGAGCCCGCAAGGCGACCATCTCTCCCCGCAGCGATCGTTCGGCGCGACCGATCAATTGCCGCTTCGGCACGACCCCGTCGACCTGATCCCGCTCCAGGGCCACGAGTTTCGTAGACGAAAACTGATATCAAACCAGCAAGCTGTGGTGGGGTGAGCCCATCGAGCACACCGGCGCGGAGGCATTCAGCGATGAGCAAATCAGATTCGTGGAAAATACCGGCAAGCATGTCCCCGAACGGCGTTATAGACCATCCGTCCAGATATCCAAGCCCTTCGAGGAGTTGCAACACTCGATCAAACTGTGCCGACAACGATTCTTTGCGGTCGGTGATCCGCGACTGCAAGAGGTTGATTTCGTTGTTCAATCCTCGGACCCGTTCAAGCGCCTTGATGTGCAGTTTGAAATCCGGGCAACCTTCGATGCCATCTCGGTCCATTTTGCGTCCCGATACTTGAAGCGCTGGGGAGTCTTCGACAGAGTCTTTGTCGAGGTTGCGGTTTCGTTTCCCCGGTTTTGCACCCACGGCGCGTTGCGTGGCTTTGTTCAGCGAATTGGCTGCTGCGTCAAGGAACGAGCGGGAGTTAGGGTTAAACGGCACGGGTAACTTCACGTTGGTGACCACGTTTGGAAGCGAACGGAAATCTCGTGGTGTTAAGGCCAGCATGCGCCCGTTAGCCCTAAGTGCACGCACAGTAGTGTCTCGACCGCGGCGACGCGCGGTGGCAATGACCAAGAGCCAATTATCACCAGGCCGAGCGCCCCGATCGGAGGTGTTCGAGTCACGTTCCTCAACGGTCGAAGATCGTTCCGCTTCCAGGAGATACTGCGTGCCAATCGCGCCGTTCGGGGCCAACACGTCACCGGGACGAAGGCCGTCAAGAATCGCCGCAATTTCCCGTTCTGGTGCTACAGGCGCAAGTTTTCGTTTCTGTTTCGCAATATGTGCACTTACATCTCCGCGTTCACACAACGACCGATCCCGGGCATCGTCCAAATCTTTGCGCAGGCGATCAATTCGCACGTTAAGGGAAACCAGATCACCGTCAATCCGGTACTGCGCAAACGACAGCGACAGCAGGTGATGAGCTTCGGTTGGTGAATACCGGCGCACCAAATTCACCGTCATGTTGTTGGTGGGACGGAATGCCGATTTCAGTTCATACGTACGCCGCGATGCCAGCGAAGCCACCTGTTCGAATGGCACAAACGGTGTCCACAACGTTGCGGCATACCCAACGGGATCGATGCCTCTTCTGCCAGCGCGTCCAGTGAGCTGCGTGAACTCGCCTGGGGTCAGGAACGCGTGTCGTTCGCCTCCAAACTTCGACAGCTTCTCAATCACCACGGTCCTGGCCGGCATATTGATACCGAGCGCCAGGGTTTCGGTGGCGAACACCACCTTGAGCAGACCTTCTACGAAGCAGGCTTCCACTGCTTCCTTGAAGGGAGGAACCATTCCAGCGTGGTGGGCGGCGTAACCGTTTTCCAAGCCCGCGAGGAACCGACCGTAATCGAGTACTCGAAGGTCATCATCGGAAAGCCCGGCCACGCGTTCCTCTACGATGGCGCGAATGTGTCGCCGTTCATCGGGCGCGGTTAATCGTAAGCCCGCATGCAAACACGACATAGCCGCCTCTGTACAGGCCGCCCTGCTAAAGATGAAGTAGATGGCCGGGAGCATCTCGTCGAGACGCAACGCTTCGATGATTTCAAATCGCCGTGGGGTTGAAGCGGTAGTTCGTCGGTTGTTAGTGCGAGGTTTTCCAAATCCTACGCCCGCACCATTAGCCCCGCCAGCACCTTCAGCATCGAGCTTGATGGCTTGGGGATTGGGTCTTGCGTCGACGAAGGTAGGAAGGATTGTGACATCACCAGTGTCGCGATTGCCCACCAGGTAGATGTGATTGAGCTCGGTTGGTCGTTCTTCATGAATGATGACTTCAGTATGTCCACGTACTGATGAAACCCAATCGGCCAGTTCTTCGGCGTTGGAAACTGTAGCCGACAGACACACCAAATCCACAGTGGGCGGTGAGTGAATGATCACTTCTTCCCATACCGGGCCCCGATAGGCATCTTGGAGGTAGTGCACCTCATCAAGGATTACAAACCGTAAATTGTCGAGCGTTCGTGAACGCGCATAGATCATGTTGCGCAACACTTCGGTGGTCATCACCACGATCGGCGCATCGGGATTTACCGAATTATCCCCGGTGAGCAAGCCAATGTTGTCGGCTCCGTAACGCGCTACGAGATCGGCAAACTTTTGGTTTGAAAGGGCTTTCACCGGTGCGGTGTAGAAGGCTTTCGCGCCCGATCGCAGGGCCAGAAACACCGCGTATTCGGCCACCAAGGTTTTACCGGAACCCGTAGGTGCGGCGACCACAACCGAGGCCCCAGCATCAAGTGCAGCAAAAGCTTGTTGTTGGAACGGGTCAACGGCGAACGAAAGCGTATCGGCGAACGCTTGGGCAAGTTTCGATACCACTGCCGGAGGTATATTAAGAATGTTGTGGATCGAGGAAGTGTCCATCGAAGAGGTGTCCATCGAGCTAGCGGCCGAGCAACTTTCCAATCCATGCCGCTACGAAGTAGAAGACCACCATCGGCCCCGCCATGGCAATAAAGCTGATCGGATCTTGCGAAGGTGTGATCACCGCGGCAGCAATGAAGATCCCCACGATGGCGTAACGCCAAACCGCAAACAACTTTTCGCTTTTTAGCACCCGAGCCAATTGCAAGAACACCAGGAACACTGGAAACAGGAAGGCGAATCCGAATCCCAAGATCATGAGGATTACCAAGCTGGTCATCTTGTCGGTGTTGTAGGCGGGCTCCTGGGCTTTGCCAGCAAAGGAAATGAGGAACCGTAGGCCTGCTGGCAACGTGGCTAGGGCCATCGCAGCTCCCCCAATAAACAACACCACAGACGAAACGATGAACGGTATGGCGTATCGACGTTCTTTCTTGTTCAACGCCGGGTTGATGAATGCCCAAACCTGCCATAGCCAAACTGGACAGGCGGCAAACAAGCCAAGGTACGTTGATACTTTGGTTCGGGCGCCGATGCCGTCTACCGGGCCAAAGGTGAGAAATTTGAGCTTCGGGTTGTTTGCAGCGTGGCGATAGAAACCCAGGAGCCATTCTTGAACGCGGTCAAACTGCGTAAACGCAACGACCGAACACACAATGATCGTGAATATCGCCTTCAAAAACCGGGATCTGAGTTCTCGAATGTGTTCCATAAACGGCATCTGCACCGGTGGTGAAACTGGCGTTTCTGTGACCGTGTTCATTTGGACTCTCCAGCAAAGATCTGCTTGCTGAGCAACACATCGGGCGCAGACAGAGCTGGCGCAGGGACCCCCGCACTTTGGTGGTTCATGGGGTGATCAACCGCAACATCGTCGGCAAAAATGCCGTCAGGCGGCGGGACGGAAGGAGTAGACACACCAACAGGTTCCGTGATCTCGTCCAAACTGCCCGGGTCAAACGCACCAGCGAACGTGGGAGTCGCGGTGGTCTCGGAATCACCATCACAACGCAAATCTTTCGAACCATTAACTGCGGTTGACGTCGTAACCGTTGGGGGTTCTGGCCAATCAGAAGGGGCAGTGTAGAACGATCCGCCCGTCGTGCTTTTCACGTTAAACGTGGGCAGGGCAGATTTCACATCGCTTACCGAAGAGTTCACCGAAGCCGACACGGCCGAGCTGATTCCCGTTAGTTCTCCAACGATCTGGTTCTTTAAGTCCATCACGGCACGAACACCATCGAGACTGTCTTTGAACTCGTCGGCTGCGAGTGCATCCCGAAATTCAGATTGCACGCCACTAGTCATGGTGCGGAGCTTGGCTAGCCACTTTCCGACATCGTTCGCGAACTTAGGTAGGCGTTCAGGGCCCAAAATCACCAGGGCGGCAATAAAGATCACCAAGATCTCGCCCCCACCTACGTTCAACACGCCATCATGCTATCGGTCAGGCAATACAACCGTTGGCGATAGCTGATCGGCCCACTTGGAACCCAGGAATAGAAAAGGCGAAACCGAAGATCGCTTCAGTCCTGAGAAACGGGAGCGAACTTCGACAACAGGTGAATCACCAACACGCGAGCACCACGCAGGGCGATGATGAATGGAAAATCATCAGGTCGAACGACCTATTTGAGCGGTCTTTTGGCCTGAAACGGTAAGCCGTAACCCACGGTTGGCCGATGCCATCTTTGTGAAAACGGGGTGTTTCCACGGTGCGCAGGCACCTGCCCTCTATGACCGAAGACTGTAGGAGCCTAACAATGACGAGAATCCGAGCCAGGTGCCCAGAGTGTGGCGATGTTGAATTTGGAATCCACGACATCGCGATCCTTGGAGACGACGGATCTGAAACTGGCTACTGCTTCGTTTGTCCTACCTGTGCCGACAGCGTCGAACGTTCTGCGGTACCTGATGTGATCGCTTTGCTACTTTCTGCTGGGGCAGCGCGAGTTAACAAACAAGCTCCGAGCATCAGTGCCAACGAGATTGACGAGTTTGCCAAACTGCTTAATCGCCCCGATTGGTTTTCGGCGTTTGAGGCTTCCGGGCGTCGTCACGACGACTAAACCCCATAAAAATTCCATCACAGGACTGCTGTTGGGCACTGACAACGACAGACTCTCCCGGCCGGTTCCAAGGCAAACGGCCTGTGGCTTTCTACCCGGGCAGGTCCTGCTTTAGTGTTCGAGCGTGGCGTTGTTTCCTGTTCCCATTGGTTTTGCTCATCGCGGGGCCCGTGCCCATGCTCCGGAAAACACCCTTGAGGCGTTTCAGTTAGCGCTTCGCCTCGGCGCCACCGGGCTGGAAAGTGACGTTTGGATCACCGCCGATGGGTATCCGGTGCTTGATCACGATGGCGTGGTTAAGGGCCTAATTCGTAAGCGCCTCATTTCCGAGGTGAAACGACGCGATCTCCCCGACCATATTCCCGGTCTAGATGACCTGTATGCCGCGTGTGGAACCGGCTTTGAATTGTCGCTCGACGTGAAAGATCCCGCTGCTTACGACGCCACCGTGGCCGTAGCCCGCTCTACGGGGGGTACAGCGTTGGAGAAACTGTGGTTGTGTGACCCGCAGTGGGAGCGATTGGCCGAGCGCCGCAGCACCTTCCCTGATGTCAAGCTGGTGGATTCAACCCGCCTGAAGCGGCTCAATGGGGCTCCCGAGAAGCGAGGGGCACAGCTTCGCGCCGCGGGAATTGATGCAATCAACATGCATTACACCGATTGGACTGGAGGCCTCACCACGCTGTTTGCTCGCTTTGAGCTGAAATGCTTTGGCTGGGATGCCCAACATGAACGGGTACTGCTCGACCTCATTGCTATGCGCATCGACGGGGTTTACTGCGACGATACCGATCGTATGATGAGCGTGCTCAACGGAACCGCGCCAACCCTCGACCTGCGGTAACCGGCAAACCAATCCAATGAGGCGCACGAACGCGAACCAGAGTCGCACTCGCTCCTCAAACCGCGAAGAAGCCCTACATCGGACGTAAGGCTAAGGGTCAGAGACGGCCAATTTGCGATGGCGGCCACACTCGCACGATGGCTTTGCCGACGACCAGTTTGCGTTCTACGGTGCCCCAGTAGCGGCTGTCCCACGAAACTTCGCGATTGTCTCCCATCACAAAGTAGTTGTCTATCGGAACTTGTTGCGGAGGGAAGTCTTTGGTGGTGAGTCCGGCGGGCAGATAGGGCTCAGGTAGGCGCTTGCCGTTCACAAACACTCCCCCATCATGTCCGTCTACGGTGTCACCCGGAAGGCCCACGACTCGTTTGATGAGGTCTTTGAAGTCTTCTTTAAGTGTGGCTGGTCGTTCGAAAACAATGATTTCGCCGCGATGGATTTCGCGAACCTGGAAACTCACCTTGTCCACCAAAAGCCGGTCGCCCACTTTGAGTGTTGGAGTCATTGACGTTGACGGGATCCAGAACGCTTGCACCACGGTGGCCCGAACCAGCAGGGCAACACTAAGGGCCACGACGATAATGGCGATCCATTCGCTTACCACGCGGACCAGGCCCCGTCCTTGCCGGTTTCGTCCCCGTGGTCCGTGTTTTGCTTGACCACTCTCGGCGTGGCCCTGCCGGACTTGTCCTGGTTGCAGTTGTCCTGGTTGCAGTTGGCCGCTTTGTAGCTGGGCTTTTCGAAGCTGGGCTTGTTTCAGCTGACTTAGTGGGAGGACATCAACATCAGTCGGATCAATCGCTATAGAGCTCTTCATGTCAGACGATGCCCGCTTTCAAATCCGTTGGCGGGGTCAAGTGTGCCCACAGCAGTGATGAGAACTCCCTGAGCGACAACGCAATCAGCGGAGACGGCGGCTGCAAAGGCGAGGCCACGGAGAAAGGGGGCCCTTTGGGGTGGTCGTGTTCAAAATGTCGCCCGCTATCGACCTTTTTCTCATTAGCTGTGAGAAAAACAGGCTTAGAGGGCGACATTTTGAATGCAACCGAGCCAACCGAGGGGGTAACGCGCACGCTAGGCACGGACGTAGTTCCTAGCGACGCGCTGCGCGGCAGCATGGGCGCCACCCCAGCCATCAGGGCCTTCAACCACCGTTGCCAATGGCCCGAGGCGCAGCATAAGGCGGTCGAGCCAGGCAAATTCGGTAACGGCGAGAACCACACGAAGTACTCCATCGTCACGCTGCGTCGTTGACTTGATGGGGTATTGCTCCACTACCCAGTGGGCGCCGGTTTGGAGGTCGAGGGTTACCTCGCCGGTAGCGCCTGGTCGGTCAAACAGCTTGGGCGCTCCAATGGCGCTAGGGCCGGAGCGGGCTCGGTCGGTGAGCTCGGCGGTAAGGATCCGGTCCACTCGGAACGTTCGTTGGTCGATGGCCTGGTGGCAGTAGGCCCGCACATACCATTGACCCCCATTAGAGAAGACGGCATCAGGCTCGATTGTGCGCTGGGTGAGTTCGTCGCGGCCAAAGGCGTAGTACTCCACTTCTACCTGTACCCCCTTTTTGGCGGCTTCGCGCATCGTGGCCAACATGACGGGCTCGGCGGCCCCCAGATCTACTTCGATGGCCTCGCCCGATCCTCCGGTGATAGCCGCCAACTTGGCCAACCCACGGGCCAGTGGACCTTCGGATTCGGTTCCCGGTGCACCCAACAATGTGCTGGCCGCGGCTACCAACGACAAGGCTTCGGGTGCAGTCAATCGGAGCGGACGGCTGAAATAGTCGGCGTACTGGATAAAGACTCGTCCATCGACCAAGGCCGCTTCGATGAGCAGATCGGGGGTGTACGGATGCAGTCCGCAAAGGTAGAGCAGTTCAATGTCGGAGGCCAGCTCAGCGGTGGTGCACCCGAATCGTTTGCAGGTTTCTTTGATGCTGGGTCCGTCGTGGGCTACGACCCATGGCACCATGGCCAAGATGCGGGCCAGGCGGTCCTCAGTGGTGACCTTAGCCATTAGTTGGTCCCTCCCCCGTCGCTCAGTACACCGGGATTCGAACCCACATGACCCGATGCTTCATGACCCGATGCAACGAGATCCCCCGTCGCGACATCCGACGCCGCCAGCTCAAAACCTCTTTCTGCCGACGGGTGTCCAACCCCACTGCCGATGGCTTCCAACCAGTCGATCATCTCGTGGCGAAGCTCCGGGGGCCCAACCACAGTTGCTCTGTCGAGAAACCCCAGCACAAAGGATCGAAAGGCATCATGGTTGCGTACCGCGAGTTGGAAGGTGACGGCGCCATCATCGTCTCTATGCAGAACCGCGGCTTCACCCAGGTTGGCACGGGCCCAGATGGCTTGCGCTGCGTCGATTTTTAACTGGGCCAGGGTGGGTTCGCCCGAGCCCAATTCCCATGGCTGTTGCGGCGCTCGGTTTTGCGGAATAGCGGCTTCAGCGGCGTCGATTTGCTCACCCAGCTCAACGATGGATTCGATGCGGTCGATTCGGAAGGAGCGGTGGTCGTCGCGCAGGCGGTCGAAGGCGAGCAGATACCAGTGTCCGGTGCGGAAGCTGAGCTGGTTGGGTTCTACGGTTCGGGTTTCACCTTTGTACGTGAACGTAGCAAGTCTTCGTTCGGCGATGGAGCCAAACAGCACGGCTAGGCGGTCGCTGACGGGGATAACGGCATCGAGTGAGGGGCCAGCGTCGGTTCCGGGGAGCGCGTCGGGGCGGCCTAGTTTCCAGCTGGCATCTGCGGTTCCGCTGCCTTCGAGGCGAACCACGCGTGCCGC
>JAYUVJ010000128.1:0-2778 GCA_043754155.1 Acidimicrobiia bacterium | reverse complement strand
ATCCAGAGCCAGGGCTAGCTCAATGGCTTCGGCGAGTCCACCGTTGTCGACGTGGGCCACGATGTGTTTGCCTGCCGCCAGCGCTTTGGGGGTTCCGTTGCCCATAGCGATTGGGAGACCAACCACACCGAACACTTCCAGATCGTTGTCACCATCGCCGACCATGGCCACTTGATTGAGCGTGAGACCGTAGTGGTCGGCGAGGAATGCTGCGGCGCTGGCTTTGGAGATGCCCCGGGCCGTGACACTGGAGAAGCAAACGTGTTGCATATCGGGCTGCGAGGCCACGCTGATTTCCAGTTGATCATCAGTTTGGGTGGCGGCCTCAAACACTGGCCACTCAGCCCACGGCACTACCCACTGCACTCGGACGATGGGATCGTCCCCGTCGAGCAGGCTCAGCAAATCGGGGATCACCCTTTGCTTAAGCTCGATCAGCTCGGCGTGGTGTTTGGTATGCACACTCTCTTTTTCTAGGAAGCAGTCCATGGCCGTATAAACCTCGAGCCCTTCACACTGTTCCCGGGCTAAAGCCACTTGACGACGAAAACTCGCCACAGGCATAGAGACGGCATGGGCGATAACTCCATCGGCCGTGCACACAACGGCCCCCGAATGAAAAACGTGTGGTTCAGTAGGCGAAACTCTGCGCGCATACTCAATGGCTTTTCCGCTACATGGCCGGCCGGTGCAAATGGCAACCTGACGGCCAACGGCACGAGCCTTTTCAATAGCCGCCCATGCCGAATCGGGAACCCTGTTTCCCGTGCCAACCAACGTCCCGTCGATATCAACCAGGATCAAACCAATCACAACAACAGCTCCTAGGAATCAGCTAATCAAAAAGAGGCCAACGGCCCAACCCTGCAACCCGCAAACCGCAACCCTGCAACCTGCAACCCCACAACCCCGCAACCCGCAACCCGCAACCCGCAACCCAATGGTCATGGCTGATCCAAGGCCTGGGGGCCTACGGCACCAATGGCGTTGAAGTACTCCAGCTCAGCATCGAGAACCGCTCGGATCTGTAGAGGATTCAGGTCGCGACCGTTTTGCAGAGCACGCATACCAACCGCATCAACCCCCCAGTCGTCATCGACCACGATGGGATTTGAACCAGCGGCATTGGCGTGCGTTCCAGAGGCACCTTCGAGGGTCGAAGCCACCCCTCGAGACTGCATTTCATCGAGATGCCAGAGCAGAATATCGCGTACATCCTCATAAGAAACCTGTGCGCTTATGTCTTCAGGAAGACGTTCCGAAATCCATCCCACAGCATCGTTCACATCAACGGAAGGAACTGGCGTTACGGCGTCTAAACGATGGGTTTCTCGACCAATGGCCACCGCAGCGATCACAAATACGGCAACCACGGCCAGCACAACAAAGAACCAAATCATGCAAAAGTCCTGGGTCTAATTGAAGAGGGCTTCGACATACTCATCCGGATCGAACTCGATGAGGTCGTCGGCACCTTCGCCTAGACCGACGAGCTTAATAGGGATACCCAATTCGGTTTGGATAGCGAAGGCAATGCCACCTTTGGCCGTGCCGTCGAGCTTGGTGAGCACCACGCCGGTGAGATCGGCAACGTCACCAAACTGTTTGGCTTGGATTAAACCGTTTTGACCCGTTGTGGCATCGAGCACCAGCAATACTTCGGTGACCTTGCCCGGCTCCTTATCAGCAATGCGACGAATTTTGCGCAGCTCTTCCATGAGGTTGGTCTTGGTTTGCAAACGCCCTGCGGTGTCGCCAAGAACCAGATCAATATTGCGAGCGGCGGCACGTTCCACCGCGTCGAAAATGACCGAGCCAGGATCGGCGCCCTCATTGGCCCGCACCAAATCGGCACCGGTTCGCTCTGCCCACATACCAAGTTGCTCGGCAGCCGCCGCTCGGAACGTATCGCCTGCGGCCATAATTACGCTGCGACCATTGGCGGCTTCGCGTTTACCGATCTTGCCAATAGTTGTGGTTTTACCGACACCATTCACGCCGACGAACAGCCACACGTTGGGGCGGCCCGGTTCAAAGTGCATGGTGCGATCGCCAGAAGCTAAGCGCGCCTTCAAATCGGCTTTGAGGGCATCGAGAAGCTCCGTTGAGTCTTTGATGCCTTCGGATTTCACTCTGGCTTTGAGATCATCCAGCAAGGCGGTGGTGGTGTTGATACCAACGTCGGCACGCACCAGGGCTTCTTCAAGCTCATCCCAGGTGGCCGCATCGATGGCACTGCGACCAAGCACCGATCCAAAATACCCGCCGAGGAGCCCACGGGCCTTGGAAAGCCGATCTCGGAAGCGAGGACGAACGATTTCTTCCGCTTGGATTTCGCCCTGGACGGCAGCGATCGTGTCGTGGTCAACGGCTGGCTTTTCACCGACGACGGAGTCGGCGTCTACAGGAAGGTCTTGATCTTCAGGAACTGGACGATCCAGAACGGCAGTTCCGGAACCAGCCGAACCAGCTGAGACGGACGAGGTTTGGCCCGAGCGGGAAACTTGGGCATCAGCGGGCGGCGCAACCAGGACTCGGCGGGACCGATTCCGAACGATGACATATCCAACAACCGCCACCACGAGCAGAGCGGCAATACCAAGACCAATGACCAATTCCACGCCGGACAGCCTAGGGCCGATGCCACCACAGGCTCGCAAGTACCCGAGTCAGTTGGCGATCCCCCGTGAATTGGGGATAGCAGTGGGCGAGCAGGTTCTGGAGAATTAAGTGCAGCCATCCAAATGGCATTTAACGACGACGGTGCTTTTTGGGCCC
>JAYUVJ010000127.1:0-21233 GCA_043754155.1 Acidimicrobiia bacterium | reverse complement strand
ACAGCTTCAGGTGCGGTTTCAGGCGTAGCGGCGACCGCTTCCTCAGACGCGAGGGCGCCATGTGCTGCCTCGGTAGCGGCTTCCACGGGGGCTGGAGCTGCTTCAACCTCTGATTGAACGCCAGGCACAACTGCGGCGGCTTCAACCGGCACGTTTGCAACGCCCGCAGTTGCAAGAGGTACATCTGCATGAGGTTCATCGGCAAGAGCCACATATCCAAGGACTTCGGTGACGACGGGCTCGGGAGCTTCCCTTGCACCGACTTCCGCCGCCTTAACCGCCGCTGGGGACTCGATGGCAGGCTCATCAACAGGCTCGTCGGGAAGCAAGGTCACTACTTCTTCGGGCACAACGGCTTCCGATTCGGATCCGGTGTTGTCCATATCTTCTGGCATGGGGTTTCCTCAGTCTTCGCCCAGCAACACTGCGTCGCAAGCGTTCCACGTTGTCATCCGCCCGAAACCCGAGCGAAGCGACCGAACCGACCGCAGGTTTACGTTATCCCAGTCTGTTTGCAAAAGCCGGAAAGTTGGAAATTACCTGTTTTTGTGGGTCTACGGCCAGTCGCAACATCGGCTGGTCAGTCGCCAGTCGCACTGCAGAGCGGTCTGTTCAAAAGACAACGCCGTTCAGTAGCCGCTAAGACCGTCCAGCTACAACATGTCGTCAAGACCTCCGCGTAGCTCGGTGATGTAGCGGGCCACGCCCTCGGGGCCTTGGCCTTCGAGTACTCGGCGCATGACTGAGGCCCCCACGATCACGCCGTCGGCCACTTCAGCCACTTCTACCGCTTGAGCGGCATTGGAGATACCAATCCCCACTAACACCGGACGATCAGTGACCGCCTTCAAACGCGTAGCGATCACCGAAGCGGTAGCGGAAAGCGTGGCTCGCTCCCCCGTCACGCCAAGCGTGCCTACTCCGTAGACCCAACCGCGTGACGCCGCCGCAACTCGTGTCAGCCGTTCGTCTGAAGAGGTAGGAGAGGCCAAGAAGATGTTTTCGATCCCGGCCTCATGCGCCATAGCTGACCACTCGGTGGCCTCATCAAGGGGAAGGTCGGGCAGAATCACGCCGCTCGCTCCATGATCAGCCAGCAAACGAGCGAACCGGGTATGGCCCATACGGAAGGCGATGTTGTAAGACGTCATGATGACCAGCGGTACGTCAACGTCGGCCATGGCGAGATCGTGCAGCACGGAAACTGGCGTAGTTCCGCGTTCCAACGCTTTTAGCGATGCTTCCTGAATGACCGGGCCGTCCATTACGGGATCACTAAAAGGGATCCCAATCTCGATCGCGTCGGCACCAGATGCGGCTGCGGCACGCACGAGGTCAAGCCAGTCCGCCGATACCCCGCCAGTGATGAAGGGAACCAGGGATTTGCCGCCACCTTCGCGACAAGCTCGCAATCTGGTTTCGATGCGTCCAAATCCGACGACGTCTTCAAGGCTGGCGCTTCGTTGAACACGGGCTATTCGTGGAGCAGACATGGTTGGCATTCTCTAAGCGTTTCGAAAGCGGACGTTGCGGGCGAAAGGACTGAACTGGGACGATAAACGATAAGTGGCGGCAAGGAACAAGAAGGGGCAAACCAGCTAACGGTTGGGACAGCCTTGGCACACGGGTTCGCACGGCCGTGTGGAGCAAAGGCGCAGATGGCCCATGACTTGTTCGGCGTCTTTGTCTCCTCGACCCGAAAGGTTGATGAGCACCGTTGAGCCTGCCGGGATCTCTCCGGTCTTCGCGGCCCGAGCTACGTAGGCTACGGCGTGAAGCGATTCCAAGGCGGCGATGATGCCTTCAGTTTCAGCCAAGAGCCCAAGGGCTTCCAACACTTCGGCATCGTTGGCAGGAACGTAGGTGGCACGACCAGAAGCAGAGAGGTGAGCGTGTTCCGGGCCAATGCCTGGATAATCGAGACCGGCAGAAATCGAGTGGGCTTCCATAACTTGCCCAAATTCGTCCTGCAGCAAGTAGCTCTTCATGCCGTGCACTACCCCGGGTACGCCATGCCCGGCAGCGGCGCCACCTTCGGGTTCAACTCCGATCAATTTCGCGTCTGTATCTACAAAACCAGCAAACATGCCCGCAGCATTGGAGCCTCCGCCAACACAGGCCACCACGTAATCGGGATCGTGGCCAAGCATGTCTTGACACTGGACATACGCCTCTTCACCCAACACACGCTGGAACTCACGGACCATCCAGGGATAGGGGTGCGGACCCATAACCGAACCAAGCAGGTAATAGGTGTTCTCTACCGACGCAAGCCATTCGCGCATGGCGTCGTTCACCGCATCTTTTAGGGTGCGAGAACCAGAGCTCACCGGTCGAACTGTGGCGCCGAGGAGCTTCATGCGGAACACGTTGAGGGCTTGGCGCTTTACGTCCACCTCACCCATGTACACAATGCATTCCAAGCCCATAAGCGCGCATGCGGTCGCCGTAGCTACCCCGTGCTGTCCGGCACCGGTTTCGGCAATGATGCGCTTCTTGCCCATGCGCTTGGCCAGCAACGCTTGACCGATCACGTTGTTGATTTTGTGCGAACCGGTGTGGGCCAGATCTTCGCGCTTGAGCAGAATCCGTAGTCCCAGGCGTTCGCTTAACCGGAAGCATTCGGTGACGGGGGTTGGACGTCCGCCGTATTCCTTCAGGATTTGGTGATACTCGGCCCTAAATCCAGGATCGGCCCAGGCGGTTCGGAAGGCAACTTCGAGTTCTTCACATGCCGGTACCAACGTTTCGGGCACGTAACGGCCGCCGAACTCACCGAAACGGCCATCGTCGGAGGGGTCACCCATAAGCGACGGGATGCCGGTGGAGGTGAGCGACGTGATGGGAGCCTCTACCCCTAGGGAGTCGGGGGTCAGCGAGTCGGTCGAGTCAGAAGGCTGCATCATGATGCTTCATCTTGCCAGTCGTAGGGAACGTAGCCAGATTCGACAGGGTCGTTGTGATTCAGTAGATCGCCTAATAGGTCAGACTCGTCACCGTAGGCATCAGGAAAGGCTTCGGCAGCCTTGCGAGCATTACCGATAAAGGCCCGGACTTTTCGGGGGTCCTTCTGTCCGGGGGCTGATTCCACGTTGCTAGAAACGTCGACCCCCCAGGGTTGGATGCTGCTTACCGCGTCGGCCACGTTTTCGGGCGAAAGCCCACCAGCGAGGAGAAGTTTTTTGCCGTCGGGCACTTCGGCCAGGGTCCAATCAAAAACTTCGCCTGATCCAGGACGGGGATTGTCAATGATGACGACTTCCACCGGATAGGTCTTGGCCCGGTCGATGGTTTTGTCGCCAGCCGGGAATGCCTGCACACAAAACCCCACCGCTGCAGCCACCCGGGCACACTGGGCGGCGGTTTCGTGGCCGTGGAGTTGTGCGCCGGTAAGCCCACACTTGCTTACGATGTCGATGACTCGTTCAGGGAGTTCATCGCGAAACACGCCGAGGGTAACGATTTCGGGCGGCAATCTTCGGACGATTTCCGCCACGGTCGACACTGAAACTTGACGACTAGAGCCCGCAGCGAACACGAATCCCAGCGCATCGGCGCCCATGGCTACGCAAAGCAGCGCATCTTCTTCGTTGGTGATGCCGCAAATTTTTACGAACAACCCGTTAAGGGCCAACTCTGATGCTCGTCGCATGGTTCAGTTCCCCTCATATGCTGCGTGCGAATCGGCGCAGCTCGGATTCGCCGGATTAGCGTTTTTCACCACACTTTCAGCGTAGCGGCGCCATCGTATTCGGCGGGGTGATTCTCAAGCGATCTTTCGTTCGGAGCAGCGAGCGTTGCCGGCTTGATCATCGGGCCCGATGATCAAGCACACCTCGTTTGTCCTACGGCGCCAAGTTGGTCTCACACCGACGTACGCAGCAACCAACCTGGCACGGTACGACCAATCAAACTCTCCTATTGAACCAACCCGGCGGTCGCTCTATCGGTCGCCAGCAGAAATCAGTGCGGCGACTGAGGCCGCCGGGTCGCCCGACGTAACGATGGATTCGCCCACCAACACTGCGTCGAACCCTGCACCCGCAAGCGATGCTGCATCGTCGGGACCACGGACTCCCGATTCGGCTACCCGGACGAGATCCGAGGGCATAGCCCGTCCAACCCGCAGGGCTCGTTCGTGATCGACGGCGAAGGTAACCAGATCTCGCTGGTTTACACCCACCATGGTGGCCCCCACGGCAAGAGCCCGGGCCAGTTCGAGTTCGTCGTGAATCTCCACCAGTACATCCAGGCCGACAGCAACGCCCGCTTGGTGAAACATTCCTAGTTCGTCATCTGAGAGGCAGGCGGCGATGAGCAACACACAATCGGCGCCCATCAGGCGTGCGTCATACACATCGGCGAGACAAACCGTGAAGTCTTTACGAATGACCGGAAGGGCGCAGGAGTTTCGGGCCGCTTGGAGATCGCTGATGGAGCCACCGAAATGGTCAAGGTCCGTAAGCACCGAGAGACAGGCCGCTCCTCCGGTTTCATACGCGATGGCCATTGTGGCCGCGTCAAGATCGGCATTCAAAGCACCTTTTGATGGTGAACGACGTTTGATTTCCGCAATCACCGAAAGCCCAGGTGCTTGGAGGGCACGTCGAAAGCCTCGGCTACGCAGAGGGTGTGCCTGGGCCGCTGCTGCCAGTTCGGCGAGGTTGCGTGGGTCGTTGGCCGCTTCCGCCCTGTGAGCCTCAACAATGCGATCCAAGTAGGTGGCGGGGCGGTTGGTGTTGCTGGTCACTCTTACGACAGTAACCGGCTCCGCACGCGTGTTCTGGTTCGTTTAGGTAGCCACGCTTAACGAAGTTCCCCCATGGTGGAGCCATTCGGTGCAACGATAGTGAGATGTCGTCCAATGATCATGGAACCATCGTCGTTGTTGAGGACGACACAAATATTGCTGATCTCCTCGATATGTACCTGCGACAAGCCGGCTACCGAGTAATTCAAGCTGGCACCGGGGAACTAGGGCTAGCCGCATGCGAACGAGAACGCCCCAAGCTGGTCATTCTCGACGTGGGCCTGCCTGGAAACCTTGATGGCCTCGATGTGTGCCGTGCCCTACGTGCCAAAAGCGATGTGCCAGTGTTGTTTCTGACCGCGCGCGATTCAGAAATTGACCGGGTACTTGGCCTCGAAATGGGTGCCGATGATTACGTCACAAAACCCTTCTCGCCCCGTGAAATGGTCGCCCGTGTGAAAGCGGTTCTTCGCCGCATGGAGCCCACCACCAAAGAAACCCGTCCGGAAACCCTGGTAGCCGGGCAGGTCGAGGTGGATCTAGCCCGGAGAGAAGCGCGCATAGGAACCGAAACGGTCGCTCTGGCTACCCGTGAATTTGATCTGCTCGCGTACTTTGCCAGTAATCAAGGTTTGGTGCTGAGCCGTCAGCAGCTGCTTGACGGGGTGTGGGGCGTGGGCTGGTATGGCGATGAGAGAACCGTTGATGTACACGTTCGTCAACTCCGCAAGAAGCTCGATGATTCCTTTCCCCTCAAAACTGTCTTCGGTGTTGGCTACCGTCTCAATTAGTTTCTCTGGCTATCGGCCGAGCCCTCCTCGACAGCTAAAAGCAACGTGCACGTAACAACTGCTGCAACGGTGGTGGCCTGCCACGCTGCTTCACTCCGATGCGGATCAGACGGCGTGCTTCAACCCTCAAGCGTGAGAGCTGAACTTTTCCCAATCGTAGGCCGTACGTCCATTTAGGACCGTCTCCTCATGCGCCGTCGCCTGCTGTTCATGATGCTTTCTACGGTGCTTTCTGCCCTGCTCCTGGCGGCGCTGGTGACGTTTTTTGGTATTCGCCAAGCTTCTATCAAGCGGGTGCAGAGCAATTTGGCCGATTACGCCACTGGGCTTGTGGAACAACGCAATACAAACTCTAAGCGTGCATTGCAATCGTTTCAACGAACCCTTGGATTGGAGTGGGCCGCCGTTTTGGAATTCCGCGATCCTTCGGAGTTTCCTGAAGATGAAACCTCAAAAGTAGGTCTTCTTGCCGCGCTCGTCGTCGACCCGAAACAGGATGGGAACGCCCTCGAAGCCGGTGGCACAGCGGTAATCGTCAAAGCCCAGATCAACCGCGATGGGCTCGAAACGTTGGCGCAGGGGCAGCGAATAACGGGGAGTGTGGGCGAAAGGGTGTTTGCTGCGGTGACCGTCCGCAATGCCAAGCAGGCAAAGATCGCCGCCAACCAAGCACTAGCAAGCGGACAGAGCGATCCGGGTGCCGACAGCGTTCAGGTTCTTCTGCTGGTCGCGAATGCCGGCGGGGACGCACGTTCTGCAGTGAGGGTAATTGCCTTGGCCTCAATTGCTGCTTTGTTGCTCGCGGCATTAGCTGCGATGGCCACGGCCCGTCGGATCACAAAGCCTCTTGCTGCCGCCACCTCGGCATACAAACGCATTGCTGCGGGTGATCTTTCGGTGCGACTTTCTCAACGCAACGGATTTGCTGATCGTAATGATGAAATTGGCGAATTAGTACGTTCGCTGAACACTATGACTGAAGCGCTCGATCGAGCCCAGCAGCAAGAACAACAGTTTTTGCTGTCGGTTTCCCATGATCTACGCACACCACTCACCTCGATTCGCGGGTTCGCCGAAGCCATAAGCGAAGGAACCGCGCCAGATCAGCAACGCGCCGCTACCGTCATTGCCTCCCAAGCCCGTCGGCTCGAGCGCTTGGTTGCCGATCTGCTAGATCTAGCCAAACTTAACGCCGGACGGTTCACGCTCAAAAAGCGCATGATCGACCTCACCGACCTAGTCACCGATACCGCCGATGGTTTCCTCCCCACCGCCGAGGCCGCCGGGCTGCAACTCATCCTCGAGGCCGACGAAAACCTTCGCATTTCTGCCGATCCTGAACGGTTAGCCCAAGCCCTGGCCAACCTCATCGAGAACGCCTGCAAGTTCGCCAATTCCACCGTTACGGTTGTCGCGCGCGGGCCTTCGCAAACCGATCACCTCGGCGAGTCGGCGGCCGCCGGGCTCTTAGAAAGAGCAGGGCACCTTCCAGGCGTCGCAGCCATTCCAGGCATAGCCAACCTCACCGCCAAACGATCCGCTCCCGGTGTGATTTCAATCAGCGTGAGCGACGACGGGCCTGGCATCGCCCCCGAAGACGTTGAACAAGTCTTCCAACGCCATTTCACCTCCGATCGCCGCCCGGCTCGCACCATTGGTTCGGGCCTGGGACTTGCCATCGTGAAGGAACTCATCGACACCATGGGCGCCACCATCAACCCCACCACAACAAGTTCCGGAACCACTTTCACCATCACCCTCCCGCTTGACTGATCGATCACCAAATCTGAAAGCCGTCGGTGTTGCATCCATCTACGTCAGACGTCGCAAAATTCGGTGCCGGAGCCGTTCAAGGTGGTGCCGGGCCATCAGAGGTTGCTTTGGTGTACGACGACACTGGCAATTCGTTTCTCGTTGCCGCCGACCTACTCGGGACTGGTCAACATGGCCCGAACTCGCCACCAACGGTGATTGCGCTAAGCACCGAATTCGCCATTGGAGTCATGGCCCAAATCGAACGTGTCGTACCAATGAAGCTGTTAAGGAGCGATGGTTGGCAAAGGAGCGGCAGTTGGGAGAGGGGTCGCAGCAGGAACAACTACAGCTGGTTCGGCGGTGATTAGCGAAACCGGGGGGACGATGGGGATCGGAGGGCTCAGAGTTGGCTGCGTAACAATAGGTACACGTAGCAGCTCGGATGTTGGCGTCACGGGCTGAAGCGTTGCTGGGAGCGCGGGGTCGCCAGGAACGATCTCTATGGAAACCGTCGTTGGAGGAATAGTGACGATCACACACGCTGGCAAATCGAGACTGGCTTCTCCGCCGATTGCTAAGCGCGCAATGATTGTTGAAGGGCCGGGCTCGTTGCAAGCCAAGCGAAAACTCACTCGCCCCTTCTCATCAGAGATTCGCTCTTCAAGGCTCGCTACCTGCACCACACCCTGCTGCAGCAACGAAACGCCTACACCGGTTACCGGCTGGACAATTACGCGGCCCAGATCATTTACCAGTCGCTCCGACAACTGTACGATCACTGTGGCGGCTCGTCCGACTACCAGCGGCGACGGAGCAACGGCCCACTGCAAATCGCTGCGCTTATAGGAGTCCATCAAAATATCGAAGGTCTGGGCGCCCTTTGTAAACAGGGCCTTCTCTGTCGCTAGGGCAAGATCGGGTGCTTTCCACGCACGAACCCGGATACGTCCAAGCAATACCTTCTGCAACGTGTACCGCCCCGACGCATCCGCAACTACTCGCATCGTGACCGATTGACCATCAAGGAGCCGCTCGATTTGCACGATTGCCCCAGGAACTGGGCCCTCGGGCCCACGTACGATTCCGGTGATCGAAGCGTTTCCGGGACCAAATCCAATGGAGGTAGTGGGGATGCCTGCACCAACAGCTCCCAACGAGTTCTTCGAAAGGTCAACCGGCTTCACCGACGACGACGTAGCCGCGAGGGCAAAGGTGGTGGGCACGATTGGCTGAATCACCACAATTTTGCGAGAACAACTCGAAAGTGATGATGCAGCTCCGAACATTGCTCCGACAGACACCAATGCTGCCAGGCGCCGCAAAACTCGCTTGGTCCGTTCCACATTTGTTACACCGCCCACGGGTGCTTACGCCTTTTTGCCCATTGTTGCCGTAGACCGAACTCCTACGGACGCACCGGTTGGTGCGGGAACGTCGTTTCGCAAGACCACAACGGAAGCGAACCACGAAGTACCAGCAATCGCCACTTGGGACTCGTCCCTTACTGCGCGAGTCACGTAAGCGAGGGCCGAAAACCCGCCAACCGCTGGGGAGCTACGAACAATACTCATAAGCACACCTATCGCTTTTGCTTGCGGAACTATCGCTTCGCTCAGTTCTGCATTCCCTTCTTCACCAGGAGCCGAAGGAGCGTCGGCAACCGCGTGCAACTCAGTGCCCTTGCTGGTCAAGAGATCGAGATCACTCTGCTCTGAGGTTGCATCACCTCCGACAAAGTCCACCAAACGGACCAGCCGACGAGGGGTAGTAGCGGCCCGGCTATCGATGCGTTCCACCAGCTCTTGCCCAACATAGCAACCCTTGGTGAAGTCCACCGACTGGCGCAACACCCCGGTTTCATTTGGAATGGTGGCTTCGTTAATTTCATTGGGTTGGGCAGGCCAGCCACTTACTATGCGCGCAGTGTTGTACACCGTTGGACCTTCGCCACCAGTAAATGGCTCTGGGGTTTGCGATACCGAAAACGTTGGAACCCCGTCGACAAAGGAAACCGAGGCTGACGAACCGGGGCTGAGGGCTAGTTCACACTTGGTCCGGATTCGGTAGCGGGAGAGAGCAGCGTGTAGCGCTTCGCCAAATCCCGTTTCAGTTAACAAAACAATGTGCTCGTTTCCCAGCCGCCGAGCGTAGGCGAATGAGGTGACCTTGCCCTGGGGTTGCAGCAAAAACGTCCAGGCACCCGAGCCAACGGCTAGATCAGACATATTTTGCGACACTAGGCTATGCAAAAACTTGACTGTATCGGGACCAACAGCATCGAGGCGATCAACACCTACGTACACAGAGGATTTTCCGGCAGCGAGTTCTTGCCAACTTGACAGCACTGCACTCATTGGGAATTTCCTATCCGAGCAAAACGCATCCGGCGAGCTGCGGGAACCGCAGCCAGGAGCGCTGCGGCTTTGAACTGACACTCTTCATCTTCAGCCACCGGATCCGAATCGGCTACGACTCCAGCACCGGCCTGCACCGAAGCACGACCATTCGGTGCCACCCACATGGTGCGAATGGCAATGGCCGTATCGAGGTTGCCAGCGAAATCGAGGTAACCCACTACGCCCGCATACGGTCCACGTCGAGTGGGTTCGAGGGCATCAATGATCTCCATGGCTCGAACCTTTGGGGCACCAGAAACCGTGCCGGCCGGGAACGTGGCCCGCAAAACATCGATCGGACCAAGTCCCGGTTTCAGCGTGCCAGTCACCTGCGACGTGAGGTGCATAACGTGACTGTAGTACTCAAGCGTCATCAGCTCTTCAACCTTGCAGGTACCAAACTCCACCACGCGGCCAACATCGTTGCGGGCCAAGTCCACCAACATGATGTGCTCAGCCACTTCCTTGGGGTGCTCCTTCAATTCCCCCGCCAATCGTCGATCTTCCGCCTCAGTCTTTCCCCTTCTGCGAGTACCGGCGATGGGCCGAGAAATCACTTTGCCATCAAGCAACTGCACCATGGGCTCGGGCGACGAACCAATCACCGTGACCTCAGGCGTACGAATTAAGTACATGTAGGGGCTTGGGTTTACTAGGCGGAGCACTCGGTACACATCGTACGGATCAGCCTCAAGATCGAAGTCAAAACGTTGCGCCAACACCACTTGAAAAATGTCGCCATCCAGAATGTGTTCCTTGGCAATACGAACAGCCTGCTGGTACTGATCGGCACTCATCGACCGTGTGGTTGCCGGCAGCGGATCGTTCGAATCAGGCGGAACCGACATTGTGTACGCCAACGGTTTTCCGAGATCCTCCGCCATGGCAGCAATCTTCCTTTCAGCCACTTGATAAGCGCGCGTATTAGCTTCAATGTCACCCGAAGTCAGTACATTTTCAATCAGGTACACCCGGTGTCGCCAGTGATCGAATGCGGCGACGGAGCCCACCACGTTGAGAACCGAATCGGGAAACGAAGTGTCATCGGGATTAATGTTGGGTAGCCGTTCCACTTCACGAATGATGTCGTACCCCAAGTAACCAACCACGCCGCCAGTCAACGGCGGAAGATCTGGGTGCTGTGGGGCATCATACGCGCGCAGAATATCTTCGAGCACCGCCAGCACGCCTTCATCAAGCCGGATGCCATCAGGAAGTACTCCCGTCGCCGTGAGGGTCGGCTTCCCCGTTGCATCGCGTTTAGCCACCACAACGGCGGAAGGGTCACGGCCTACAAAGGAGAACCGTCCCCATTGCCCGCCGTGCTCTACCGATTCGAGAAGAAATCCCGAGCCCTCCCCCACCAACTTGGCAAATGCCGCCACCGGCGTCTCCAGATCGCCCATCATTTCACGCCAAACCGGCACTACGGGATACTTCGAAGCCAGGTTCAGAAACTCCTCTAGCGGAGGCTGTACCGAACCGGGTGACGCAACAGCAGGCGTGTTCATGTGTTCGCAGCCTTCGTGGTGATGTTAGGCGACCAAATCGGCGCCATGGCCGCAGCACCCCCGTCGACCTCAATTTGTCCGTCGCTGGACCGGGAATTACAACCGAAGGACCGGTAGAAGCAAGTACGTTCTCCGGTATGGCAGGCCCCTTTTCCTTCCTGCTCCACGACGAACAAAAGCGTGTCACCATCGCAGTCGAAATGTGCGCTGCGAATGAATTGGCGATCCCCCGAAATATCCCCCTTCCGCCACACTTCTGAGCGAGACCGGGACCAAAACACCGTGCGGCCTTCGCTCATCGACTGTGCCAATGTTTCCGCGTTCATCCACGCCATCATCAGAATCTGACCATTCGATTCGTCCTGCACAATGGCCGCTACCAGGCCATGTTCGTTGAACCGCACCGCGTCGAGTTCTGCGGGTGCAAGGGCAATCGGTTGAGCTACGGGCATGCCCCGAGCCTACGCGTCACCAACATTCCAAAACGCCAATTTATCCGAGGCTTTCGAACAATGCTTCGCCCATCACGCCAACTACAAATACAGCCCGGTTCCGCCGTCAATACGATCGGCCGCCACGCCATGAATGTCGCGTTCGCGAAGCAGTAGGTAATCCTCACCGCTCACCTCAACTTCGTAGCGGTCCTCAGGATTGAATAGCACCCGATCACCGATCTGGATCAACCGAACGCTGGGCCCAACCGAAACAACCGTGGCCCACGTGAGTCGTCGAGAAACCTGCGCCGTTGCTGGAATCAACAATCCACTTTTGGACAGTCGCTCGCCTTCAGCGGTGGGTATCTGCACCAGAACCCGATCGGCGAGCATGGTTATGGCGAGCTTCTTATCGTCGGGCACGACCGCACAGGCTACTTGCCCCTGGGCACCGTCTCTATGCAACCTCACATGCGTTCATGTCGGTAACAGACTGCGCACGAACAGACCCTGAGCGAACAGACCCTGAGCGAACAGTCCATGAGCCCTCACTCACGCAACCGGGCGGACGCTCACCCCAGCTGCGGCCAGGTGGGCTTTCGCTTGGGCCACGGTAAATTCACCGAAGTGGAAAATGCTGGCTGCCAACACGGCATCGGCCCCGCCAATAAGCGCCCCGTCAACCAAATGATCGAGCTTTCCCACGCCGCCCGAAGCAATCACCGGCACGCCGACGGCGTCGACAACGGCTCTCGTGAGCGTCAACTCGAAACCATCCCGGGTGCCGTCGCGATCCATTGAAGTCAACATGATCTCACCCGCTCCGCGGCTCACCAGTTCCGTGGCCCAAGCAACAGCGTCGATCCCGGTCGGCGTTCTGCCACCGCGCACGAATACCTCGTAGCCATCCCGTCCATCAGACCACCTGCGGGCATCGATCGAAGCCACAACTGCCTGTGCACCAAACTCTACCGCCAACTCATTGACCAATTGTGGGTTGGTTACGGCGGAGGAATTCACGCTTACTTTGTCGGCCCCGGCTCGGAACAACCGGCGCGCATCGGCAACGGAGCGGATCCCTCCGCCCACCGTAAGAGGGATAAATACCGTCTCGGCAGTTCTGGCCACGACGTCGATGATGGTGTCACGGGCATCGGATGAGGCGGTGATGTCAAGAAACACTATTTCATCGGCACCTTCGAGATCGTAACGTGAGGCCAATTCGACGGGATCACCGGCATCGCAGAGGCCAACGAAGTTCATGCCCTTCACCACCCGTCCACCCTCGACATCAAGACAGGGAATCACTCGAACGGTTTGCACCCCTAAACCGTACCCGGCCAATCACTCCGTACACTTGCGGGGTGCAAACCGGCCGAAGATCTTCAGGTTCCCTTAGGACGGCAACACCACAACTGCGCAGGAACATCATGCTGGGCCTAACTTCTGCTTTCGTGCTGTTCGCCTCGCCACCGATAGCGTCTGCCAAAAAGTCGAGATCTAAGGCGCCACCGACCACCATAGAAGTGATTAAGGGACCACCCGACGCCGTTTCGGTCAAAGAAGTCGCGGCCGCAGCGAAAGCCCAAGCCTTGATCGATGGGACACGGCTCGGAGCAACGGTGGGCAAACCTTCCTGCGCCGCTCCGACGAAAACTACTCCGGGCTTGGTTATTCAGTGTCTCGTGCCTTTTGGAACGAGCCCAATCCCGTACTTGGTAGCGATCGGCGTGGGATCTACATTGACGGCGCGTTCCACGTTTCCGCTCGTACGGGCCTCCGAAATGGCCGTAGCAGCCGGAGACAACACCGCTAGATGTGGTGCCGCCGTGCAGTCACTTCCAGTAGGCACCGTGGTCACCTGCACTATTCGAACTAAAAAATCTTCATCGATAGTACAAGTACAGGTGGCGGATCGGAACGGCCTGATTAAACGTGTCTCCTAGCGCTGCTCCGGCATGGGCTTGCGGCCCCGGCGAGCACAAGGACAGGCAAGCCGGTTCGCGTCAAAATAACCGAAGCACGTTCGACGGGCGATCCCGGAGCTCGGCGTAATCCACCTCGACGCAGGCAATCTTGCGATCGGCGGCCAAAGTTTTAGCTTGCAGTTTGATCTCTTGGGCCACGAACATGCCACGAACCGGGGCCAAAGCCGGGTCACGATTCAAAAAATCCAGATAACGAGTGAGCTGTTCAACTCCGTCGATTTCCCCACGACGTTTGATTTCCACGGCAACGGTATGTCCATTGGCATCGCGGCAGAGCAAATCCACCGGGCCAATATCGGTTGGATACTCACGGCGAATCAACGTCATGCCCGCAGCCAACACGTCTGTGCGCTCCGAAAGCAACACTTGTAGATCGGCCTCGACGCCTTCTTTCTGCAGGCCTGGGTCAGTCCCCAACTCGTGGCCGGTTTCGCTGAAAATTTCGTGCAGTACGATCCGCAGCGTTTCACCCTTGGGGTTGCGAACCTGCCATTCCCCTGGTGATTCCGTTATCACGTTGGGCGCGTTCATCCAGTTCAGGGGCTTATAGGCACCCCCATCGGAATGCACACAAACACAGCCATCCGCTTTGACCATGATTAACCGAGTTGCTTCGGGGAGGGTGGCCGCTAACCGTCCTTCGTAAAACACGGTGCAACGGGCAATTACCAACCTCATGACAACAACCCTCCAAGATTTGTCTCGAACCCAGGCTTCTGCATTCCTTTGTTTTTCGAGTTTCCAATTTCGCTTTCCGCTGCAGTGCTCCACGAAATATTGACCAAGGCGGTAACGCCTTGGGCCACCGTGAGACGGTGCTCATAGATCGCCTTACCCGCGATAACGCCTAGCAAGGCTCGGCCCGGCTTCGGGGCACCACTGCGCATTGCGCCCAGGGCGACCACATCGGCAAGCGACGAAACGCCACCCGACGCAATCACGCCAATGGTGCTGGCGTCGAGTGCGCGCTGCAACCCGTCGTTATCAGGCCCGGTCAGCATGCCATCGCGCCCAATTTCAGTGATTATGACCGCGCCAACCCCGCTTTGTTCAAAACGTTGCAGCAAACCAAACAACTCAACACCGCTTCCCTCAGTCCATCCGCGAACCGCGACTTCATACTTCCCATCAACTCCTCGCCGAGCATCAAGACCGACGGCGATTTGGCCGGGAAAATCTGTACACATACGATCGACAAACTCCGGGGTTTCCACCGCTGCAGTTCCAATCACTACTCGAGCTACACCGCGCGCCAAAAGATCGCGCACCGCTTCGCGATCACGTACTCCACCACCTGTTTGTACCTTTACCCCCAAGGGAGCCACCGCTGTAGCGATAGCGGCGATCACCGAACGGTTGATTCCGTCACCGCTTCGGGCAGCATCGAGATCAACGGTATGAATCCACCGTGCCCCCGCTTCAGCAAAGGAAACGGCCACCACCACCGGATCCTCTCCGTAAGTGGTTTCGCGGGCGTAGTCACCTTGTTGTAATCGCACACACTTTCCGCCACGCACATCAATCGCGGGATACAACTCAGGCAAATTAGTTTGCATACCTACCAAATTCACTATTTGCAGCCATCGAACGTTTGGTGACTGCCGTGAAATTCGCCAACAACGCCATTCCGGAAGTTGATGACTTTTCGGGATGAAATTGTGTGCCCATCACGTTGGAGCGCTCCACTACACACGACACTTCTATCCCGTAATCACACACACCCACCACATCGCGGTGAGGCTCCGGGGCAAAGGAATGCACAAAGTACATCCACGGCTCCCCAAGACCCTCCAATAACACGTTTGGTCGAAGCGAGCGCACTACGTTCCATTGCATCTGGGGGCGCTTCACCATATCGGGCAACAGAACCACCGTACCCGGAAAATAACCAAGTCCTTCCACTCCACCAAACTCTTCACTCCCAACATGCAGCATTTGCATGCCCACGCAGATTCCCAGGAACGGTCGGCCTGAGGCAATCGTGTCGATTACCGAGCCGCGCAACCCGTAGGTATCGAGCGCCTCCATGCAGCGCCCCATGGCGCCTACACCAGGAAGAATCACCGAATCAGCTGCGGCGATTTCAGCCAAATTGTTCGTTATGAACGCTTCAGCTCCACTGCGCTCGAGGGATTTACGCACGGAAGGCAGATTGCCAATGCCGTAATCGAGCACCGCAATTCGGGGAGCGGCTTGTAGCGGCACTCCTACAACATGCCTTTGGTAGAAGGCACTACGAGCGGCCCTTCGACCCGAATGGCATCACGCAACGCCCTGGCTACGCCTTTAAAGCTGGCCTCAAGAATATGATGCGTGTTTTTCCCTGCGCGCATACGAATATGCAACGTCATCATTGAGGACATCACAAAGGCGCGCCAAAATTCTTCCGCTAGCTGCGGGTCGAAACCTGGGTCACCCAACAGGAACGTTTGACCGGTGCCACCTGAGGGGTCAACTTCGTAAACCAAGAACGGCCGGCCGGAGAGATCCAAGGCAATCTCCAACAATGCTTCATCGAGCGGCACTGCGTTAGAAGCAAACCGTCGCACTCCGGCCTTGTCACCCAGTGCATCCCTCCACGCCTCACCAATGGCAATGCCCACGTCTTCGATGGTGTGATGGGTATCAATCTCGATATCACCTACGCAGCGAACGCTGAGATCCACTCCGCTGTGCTTGCCCAACTGGCTCAACATGTGGTCAAAAAACGGAATCCCCGTGGCGATGTCTACGATCCCCAAACCGTCCAAGTTGATCGTGACCTCGATTGAGGTTTCCTTCGTGGCCCGAGATCGGGTTGCCGTGCGGGTCATAACAAGGAGTCCGATCAAGTGCCTGGAACGTCTCGCATGTAACCGCAAAGACGTTTGATGAGAAGTTCTACGTTACTGGCCGTTGACCAATGCCACGGAGCATTAGCTGCGCACCGGAAATGCGCCACAATCTTGGGGTGATCACCACCAAGGCCGAGCTCGCCGCACTTTTGCAATCCCTTCAAGACACCACGAACCGCATCGACAATATTGCCCGTGACATTCGTTCCGTCGAGGGACGGGAACAAGAATCCTCGGAACTTATGGCCATCGAAGCCGGGCTTCGCAACGCCCAGCGTCGACTGGCCAAGATGATCGAACGGATGAGGGCCTAGGAGCGACCTAGGAGCCGAAAACAATCCGGAAAGGACCCCTAGAAAAGGACCCTTACACGCGCACAACGGCGCCCCTAAGGGCGCCGTTGACGGCGGGACGAGTGGCGGGACTCATCAACCGCACGCTGTTCAGGTGGCGGGACCCGAACAACGTTTCAAACATTACCAGAGGACAATTGCCCAAGTCACGCATCTTTGCGCAATTGGGCAAAGATCAAACCAAATTGGATACTGCGACCTAGGACAGAATACCTAAAACTGTTTAGGTCGTCCTTTTACGCATTAAACCGAGCCCGCACTGGGACAAAGTTCAGCCAGAGAACACGCTCCACAGGTCGGTTTTCGGGCAGCACAAACCCGTCGGCCATGCAGGATAATGCGCAACGAAAATCCACCCCAGTCCTTCGGTGCTAGAAGATTTCCCAGCGCATGCTCAACCTTGACTGGATCCTCTTCAACCGTAAGACCAAGGCGCCGCACGACCCGTCCCACATGGGTATCTACCGGTAGGCCTGGCAGATCCAAAGCAACGGAGCGCACAACGTTGGCAGTTTTGCGGCCAACTCCTGGCAGGGCCACCAAGTCCTCCATAGTGCCAGGAACCAAGGAAGAATGCTCACTTACGAGTTTCGCGGCCATGCCAAGTAAGGAGTTGGCCTTATTGCGAAAGAACCCGGTGGTGCGGATCATTTCTTCGAGTTCATCTCGATCCGCATCAGCTAGGTCTTGAGGTATTGGATACTTGGCAAACAAAGCCGGAGTAACCAGATTTACCCGGGCATCGGTGCATTGAGCCGACAAAATCGTAGCTATCAACAGCTCAAAGGGAGTGGTGTGATCAAGCTCACATAAGGTAGCCACAGGATCTCCCGGGTAGTCCTTCACTAAGAGCGAATAGATCGCTACTGCTCGACCCTTCAGCGTTCTTGGCTTGCCCACAACCCAAACCTACCGGTCAAATAGGGCTGCAAACTCAACACCACGAACTTCTCTCTAGCACCAACGGAACAGTTGTTCTTTATGAATCGTTGCGGTTCACGAACGCCAGGGCAATGATGATCAGCGAGGCAAGAACGATTACGGCCAAGAACTTCACAGTTCCCAGCGTAACCTTGCACTTGTGTCTTCGAACTCCGCTCCCAGCAATTCCACTCGCACATCAAGATTGGGTTCGAGCGGCGAAAACACGGAGAAAACCCCGGTCTATGTGAAGATAGCCAGCCGTCCTCGCCGTACTATGCCCGGTCCTCGTCGTTACGATCTTCGTCCCGATGATGTTGCCGCCCTAGTTGGTAATGAGCCCGCTTACCGGGTCAAACAAATATGGGAAGGACTCTACGAGCAGGCGCGCGATATTGACGAAATCACATCTCTTCCCAAGGCCTTGCGGGCCAAGCTAGCTGCCGAACCCACCTTCGACATGGCCCTTGATACTGAACTTGAGAAGCGCAGTGAGCATGGCGAAACCATTAAGTGGTTGTGGAGCCTGATCGACGGAGCCGCGATCGAAACGGTGTTGATGCATTACGAGGAACGTTCCACAGTGTGCATCTCGTCTCAGGCTGGCTGTGCTATGGCTTGTGGATTCTGCGCGACCGGTCAGGCTGGATTCGAACGTCAGCTCACCTCGGGCGAAATCATTGAACAAGTCATCCGCGCTCGTCGACGCTCAACTGAAGATGGACGTCGGTTATCAAATGTGGTGTTCATGGGTATGGGTGAGCCGATGGCCAATTACGACGCAGTGTGGCGCGCCGTTGAGGTTCTGCATCACGACCTTGGTATGTCTGCACGTCATCTCACCATCTCCACCGTTGGCATCATTCCCGGCATCAAGCGACTGACCCAAGAAACGCTCCCCGTCAACCTCGCAGTTTCTCTTCATGCCGCCGAGGACAAAAAGCGTGACTCGCTGGTTCCCATCAATCGCCAGTACCCCCTTGGTGATCTGGCAGAAGCGTGCGGCGCCTACGTGGATACTACCGGCCGACGTTTGTCTTTCGAATGGGCGCTTATCGCCGACGTAAACGACACCATGGCCGATGCCCGTCAGCTCGCCGCATACGCCCGACCGCTCAAGGCGCACGTCAACTTGATCCCGCTAAACCCCACCCCTGGCTACCCGACCGTCGGTACATCGGCTGCTGGAGTACGGGCGTTCCGGGACCAACTACAAGATTTTGGAATCAACGCCACTATTCGCCGTAACCGTGGAACCGGGATTGACGCAGCATGTGGTCAGCTGCGATCCCGCGCACTCAACCTTGGCCCAAAACCCGCAGTCGCACCACAATCGCATCCTGTTTCCAGCCACTCAATCACGGAAGTTGAAACCGCCAACGAAGAGTGAACGGTTCGATTCCTGTCGATTTTGGCACCACGGATTTATGCGTCGTAGGGTGCAGCTATGACAACTCTCGAATTTTCAACACTCGCCAATCACGTCGGCGAGCACCTGGGTTTCTCCGATTACCACCAGGTCACGCAGGACCAAGTCAACCTATTCGCCGACGCCACAGGTGACCATCAATGGATCCATATTGATGTCGAAAGGGCAAAGGCTGGCCCTTTCGGAGGGCCGATCGCCCACGGCTACCTCACCCTTTCACTCGCCCCGGTGCTCTTAGCCCAGGTACTCCGGGTCGACGGCGTCGCTATGGGCGTGAACTACGGCGCCAACAAGGTCCGGTTTCCCGCGCCAGTTCCTGTGGGATCAAACGTCCGCATCGGGGCCAAATTGATGGGTGTCGAGGATGTTTCTGGCGGCAAGCAAGTAACCATTGAAGCAACCTTCGAAGTGGAAGGCGCCAGCAAACCCAGTTGCGTAGCCGAGTTGCTTTTTCGCTACTACGGCGGCTGATCTTTCGATCGCCAATAACCTGGAAACAGGTTCAACCTACGTGCCCGAAGTAAAACGGGCGCTCCCAAAAGGGGCGCCCGTTTTGAGTTTTCAACTCGGGTTCTGCGGTCTTGGCGAACCTACAAAGTCTCAGCAACAAGCGTTACGGCGTCTTAGCGACCATCGTTTACTGCATCGTGCCCGATGTCGGTGAAGAACCCAAAATAGGAAGGATTCAGTAACACAGCATCTTCGGTGAGTTTTCCACTCTTGACCTTGATGTTCTTACCTTGCAGAACAATATTTTGCATGTTATTGGGGTCGATGCTGCGAGCCATCTGCGCCAAAACCAACAAGTCGCCGGTCTTCAGGTTGGTGGCAGCATTGGCCTGCATGGACTTAATCCACCTGATCAGACCACTGACATCAGTTACTTCTTCGCGAAGCTTTGCCAGGGTGTAAATCAGAAAACGCCCGTGGTTTAGTGCCCGGCCAAAGTCCCCACCGGCCACTGATTTACGGTTGCGGTTGAAGGCCAACGCTGCGTTGCCGTTCATAGCAAACCAACCCTTGGCAAACAGCGCACCCGAAGCTTTGTCGTTCATGGCAGGGTCGACAAGCACATTTACTCCGCCTATGTCATTCACCATTTTTGTAAAGCCCGCAAAGCCGGTCACCACGTAGTTTTGGGTATTCAACCGTGAGAGTGAGTTCACCGTTTGGAGCAACAAATCGGGCCCGCCTAGCGCCAAGGCAGAGGTGATCTTGCCGTTCCCTTTGCCTGGAATCGCAACGTAAGAATCACGAGGGAAACCCACGATGATTCCCTTATTCCACGCTGGATTCCAAACAATCAAGCTGATCGAATCACCGCGGGTACGCTGAAAGTTCTCACCAGGACGGGCATCAGAACCGATGACGAGCAACGAAAAAATCTTGTTGTTCGGTACGATCTTGGTGGTGGCCGCTTCGAAGCTAGACACCGACGGCAGGCTGGCATCCGTCGATGCAATTTCCCACAAAAACGGGCCAGCAGCTTTCGGCGCACGGCCGTTTGGCGCATACGGTTTCGTGTTGGGCTTGGCTTTGGTCTTTGCTTTGGCCGTCGCCTTCGCAGCGGGTTTAGCGGCGGCACCCGCAGATTGAGTAGCGATTTGCGCGGCAGCTCCTACGACAAGAGCGGCAGCTCCAGCTAGTGCAACGATTCGGCGCACAGGGGAAGTGCGGGCAAACTGGTTTTTCATTGGGGAACTCCTTGTTCTCATTGACGTCGAACCGTATTCCGCTCCTACATCCAACGACGCAAGAGCCTACCGGTACCGGCTTTGCGGTTGGGTGACCCAAGCAGAACCTTTGGCGACATTCGGCAAGCTTCAAGACGGATGCCGATGTGAAATCGACCAAAGCCATTGTCTACAGAGGATATGAAGAGATGATGATCAACCCCTGATGAACTACCTCATGTAACGAAGGCCACAACAATCATGCTTACAGTGTTTTTGCTGACCCAGCGGTCACCTACGATGCCCTTGTGGCCTTTCCTAAAAGCAAAACCAGCTCACCGTGGCTAGTTATTCCAGGCGGAAAGCTTCGCCTGGGTTCCATCGATACCGCAGGCACT
>JAYUVJ010000126.1:0-2495 GCA_043754155.1 Acidimicrobiia bacterium | reverse complement strand
ACGGTTATCGTGGAAGGCCTTCCTGCCGGTTTGGCAATCACCGTCGAAGAAATTCAAGCTGAACTTGGGCGTCGTCGCCTTGGTTATGGCCGTGGCCCCCGGATGCGATTTGAGCAAGATGAGGTCACCATTCTTGGTGGGGTTCGTCACGGTCGCACGCTTGGTTCGCCGGTAAGCATTCATATTGCCAATACTGAGTGGCCAAAGTGGATGGAAGAGATGAGTCCGGCGCCTGGTGTTACCACAAAGCCTCTCACTCAGCCTCGCCCGGGGCATGCCGATCTCACGGGCATGCAGAAGTACGGTTTTGTTGATGCTCGTGACGTGCTGGAGCGGGCCAGCGCGCGCGAAACTGCCGCTCGTTGTGCCGCGGGGTCGTTGGCCAAGGCGTTGTTAGGGACCATTGGTACCGAAATAATTAGCCACGTGATTCAGATGGGTTCCGCCCGGTCTACCGCTGGGGTTCGCCCAACTACTGCCGATCTAGTTCGCGTCGATGAGTCTCCCGTGCGCTGCTTTGAAGAAGGCGCCGAGCAAGCCATGATCGATGAGATTAAAGCCGCGGCGAAAGAGGGTGATTCGCTCGGCGGGATCGTTGAAGTTTTGGGTTATGGCGTGCCGATTGGTTTAGGTAGCCATGTGCATTGGGATCGCAAGCTTGATGCCCTGCTGGCGGCCTCACTGATGAGTATTCAAGCCGTGAAGGGCGTGGAAATAGGTGACGGGTTTGAAGTTGCTGGGCGCCGCGGCAGTGCTGCGCATGACCCCATCGTTTGGGATGCGCACAAGAACGTGTACCGTCGTGAATCGCATCTTGCCGGTGGTACCGAAGGTGGCATGTCAACGGGGGAGTTGTTGGTTGCCCGGGTGGCGATGAAGCCTCTGGCCACGCTGAACAAACCAACGTTGGCCACGGTGGATATGGCCACGAAAGAAGCCACGGTGAGCTTTAAAGAACGAACCGATGTTACCGCCGTGCCCGCTATGGGTGTAGTTGCCGAGACCATGGTTGCCTTGGTGCTGGCCGGTGAAGCGCAACGGAAGTTCGGTGGGGATTCGGTCGCGGAATTTGTACGGAACTATGCTTCTTCGATGGCAGCTATTGCCGAAAGTTCAACGCATTTCGCTGGGCCTTCAGGATCCGGCAACTCCTAAGTCTGCTTAGTATAAACTATGAATGCTTATGGCCACCCGCACATCTCCCTAGTGGGCATGATGGGTTCGGGTAAAACGTCGATTGGTCGTTTGGTGGCGAAGTATCTCGATTGGCCGTTTCTTGATGCGGATGCGGTGCTGGTCGAGCGAGTTGGATGTTCTATCGCCGACATGTTTTCGGATCGAGGAGAACAGTGGTTTCGCGATACCGAATCCGAGGTCCTTTCCGAACTGGCCCAATCCTTAGTGCCCAGCGTGTTGTCTGTGGGCGGTGGTGCGGTGCTTCGGCAATCGAATCGCGATGTGCTCCGTAGGGCGTCATTGGTTATCTGGCTCCGCGCCAGCCCAGAGACTCTTATCGAACGAATTGGTTCCCAGGTTGGTCGTCCGCTTCTTGCTGAAGATCCGCAAGGTCGTATTCGACGGCTCACTGAAGAGCGCAGCGCTATCTATCTTGATGGGGCGCATGAGGTGATTGACGTGGATGATCTTCGCATGCACCAAGTTGCCGAACTTATTGTTGCGGTTCATGAAGCACAGCAGGCCGCGTAAGTCGAGAACAATCCCATGCGGGCAGAAAGTACGCGCGCTGATGAGTGCTAATCGTAGGCGCGGCGTTCTGGTTCAACGAGCGTGCGCAGGTGGTGGCTAATTCTTTCCTTCGGTGAAAGGAACGGCCTTCATTCGTGCTCTCACTCAATTACAACGCTCCAACGTGTGCGCGCCTGTAACGCGTCGTTCTGGAGGTGTTGAGGTTCTCAAAAGATGTTGATCGAATACCGAGCAGGGGTTCACGAAGTGATGCATGATTTTGGGGTATTTTCACTACAGCACCAGGGGTTAGCAATGCACAAGGGTCGTTTGATAAAGCGTTTTTACCCAACATCGCTGGTGAGGTCGCTCGGTGTTGGGGTTCTATTAACTACGATGATGGTGGCGAGCGGAGTTGGTAGACGAGAGGTGGCTAGTGCTGCGTTGCGTGCCCAAACGGGAGGGATCGACGCCAAGGGCTCGGGTTCTTCTGATGCACGCCAGACCAGTTATGACAAGGTTAAGTCCACACCTGCCTCCGCGAATTTGTCTGTTGTGCTGGGTGCTCCAACCGGGCAGCTACGAAGCCGCCGCAACGCAGAACTTCGCTGGCTTTTCGATCGACCCGTTGTTGATCTCGGTGGAATCACTGAACAACCAGATGCTGCTCAATTCGTCACCATTGAACCGCCAGTTGTTGGCAAGTTCCGTTGGGCTTCAACCCGGTTGCTGGTATTCACCCCAAGCGCAGAGCTCCTTCCCGCTGCCACGGTTTTCACTGCGACCCTTCAGGGTCTCACGGCAATCGA
>JAYUVJ010000125.1:0-3819 GCA_043754155.1 Acidimicrobiia bacterium | reverse complement strand
CCGGTTAATTCAAACGGAAAACCTTTGTCACCTGGAAACTCTCCCGCCACCAGCATTCCAAAAAGTCCTGCTTCGCCTTCAACCAACGAAAATCCCGTTGTACCGTTTGGAACGGATGCTTCAGTCCCAACCATTCCCGCAAGCGGGGTTGCGGGTCCAGGCATTCCGGTGAGCGGGAATGCTTCGGCCAACACGCCAGAAAAGGAACAGGTTGCAGACGCTTCATCGAAGAAGCCAACACCGTTGGCGTTGCCAACTCCACTCGGTGCCAGTGAGATTGTAAAGATTACTAAGCAGCCCGAGAGTGGCACCATCACCGTTGATCCCATTACCCGCGCTGTTACCTTTACGCCTACCGCGGGTCTGAAGGCAAATGCCAACGCAAACCCATCCACACCAAACGTTAGTGACACTTATGAAATCGTAAACTTCGATGTATGCGATACAACCACGGGTATTTGCGAGCACAAGAGCATGCGTATCCGGGTACTGCACGCCAACATCAACGCCGATGAAAACGGAATCGTTCGGTCACTAGCCTTCACCGGAACGAACAGCCTGATTCTTACCCTTGGCGGCTTCCTGAGCGTTCTTTGCGGTGTCTTCCTACTCCTGGCTCGACGTCGTAAGATTGTGCTCTAGCAAAGCAGTCTCGCCTCATCGTCCTCTCAGGGAGCGGTCCTTCGTAACTTCCGTGAAATTGCGTGACCTTGACCTTGCGTGATTCTGCGTGATTCTGCGTGATGCGCAACCCCTGCTCTCCAATTCCCCATCCAATGTTTCACTCCATCAAACTTCCCGTAAACGTTTTCCCACCACAAGGTTCCTCATATGAAAAGCAAATCTGCACGTCTTTTCGCCACAACACTTTCGGCCGCCGTGCTTGTTCTTGTATTATCCACGCTTACTAGCTGCATCAAAAGTTCGTCGCCTTCAGGTTCCGCGTCTGCAGCGAAAAGAGCAGGGGTCAACCCGGCGAAAGAAGGAGCGGGGGGAGAGGCGGATACGGCAGCCCCGGAGCTCACCGGCGTGAAGGTGCAGCCGGGCACGGCTACCGACAACTTTGAAGGGGCTCGAACCGATATCAGCGATCTGTCCTGCAAATCCGATGGTACGGGAACGTGGAACGTGGGAGGCAGCGTGAAGAATTCCACGAACAAGGCCATGAACTATCGAATTTACACTTCGTTTCTCAAAGGATCCGAAACACTTGGGCTTATCGAAACCGATATCGACAATGTGAAGGCCAAAGCCACCAAAAAGTGGTCAGGCAGCATGACTATCGATGCAGAAAAGGTCGACTGCGTGCTCCGCGTGGAGCGTGTGCAGCGCTAAGCGTACCTAGCATCTAACGCTTGATCGTGGTTCGCAGCTAGCCGCGCACAAGAATGACCATCACTACTAGACCGATAATTCCGCTCAGTGCAACCGTAATGGTCATCCATCGCGGTTGCACTGGTGCAGGTGCTGGATCGTTTTGCGTCCGTGCTGAAGCCACTTGATTTTCTGTCGGGCCCGATTCGGTGAACCCCAAAGCTGCTGTTCCATCGCCCGGCTCAGAGGACCTAGGTTCACTTACCATCCTTCGGGGTATCCGTCGTTTCGTTCGCCGAACTGGTTGTATTCGCCCTCTTCATCTTCGCCGCCTGGAACAATCAGATCCCAGCGGTCGCGGCAGTCCTCGCAGCGATAGGTAGCTACGTCGCCGGGAAGTAGCGGTTGCTCTTCGGTCACGATCGTTAAAAGATGACATCGGCCACCGCAATCGATACAGGTGATAGTGGGGGGAACATCAGATCCGTCGGTGCCGTCGTTGGTCCAGCCCGAGGAGAACCAACCACTATCACTTGCGGAAAAGGTCGAATCGCTCATGGTTCCCACGCCATTGCACCGGAAGTCATCGAAATAAAAATCCCGGTCGCCTCAACGGCCACTACACCGTCGGCCAACAGCAAACGCCCGTGCACCGTATGGCGCCGCCGCGGTTTCCCGGAGCCTGCGGACCCCGCCTGAGTACTGCGTTTCGGTTCATCACGCCAGGCTTCAATACGCAGCGGGGAACCATTGAGCGTCACCGGTTTGCGATACTTCAGCTCCAACGTGGCAGTTACGCAATGAACGCCATCGAGCATGAACCCCAAAGAAGCCATCGTTTCATCAAGCACCGTTGCCGCCACTCCACCATGCAAAAAGCCCGGAACACCACGATGATTAGCCCTCGGAAGAAACGTAGCCACGCAAACGTCGTCGACACGCGAAAACTCCAAGCCCAAACTGATGGGGTTGTCGTCTCCGCAGCCGTAGCAGCCACCTTCCATTGCTGAACCCTTCTCTCTGTGTACAACGGTCGGGACCGCAAGCTTTGTGTTGCCGACGATGCTTTCACGATTCCAAGGCCGCTCGGGTAGAAATCAGGCAATCTCGCTGTGGGTTCGCAAGGCAGGGTCTAACGGGCAGGGTTTGATAGCAGCGTTTGATAGCAGCGTTTTATAAGCGGGGCGCAATAGGCGGGTTCAACAGGCAGTGTTCAACAGGCAGTGTTGAACAGGCAGCAATTGATAGCAGGGTTTAATGAGCAGGGTTCAATACAAAGGTACGTCCCGCTGCCGGCAGGCGCAGTCGTCGGGCACGTCACGAAAACTCGCCGCAGTGTCCAGTGAGAACGAAACGACCGAGTACCGTCTCCGGTCATGCGTGTAGTAGCTGGCAGTCTTCGAGGCCGCAAATTGGTCACCCCTGAGGGACTCAAGGTCCGCCCGACCGCTGAACGGGTTCGCCAGGCCACTCTCAATGCCCTCGAAGCCCGTAGGGCTGTCGACGGGGCCCGCGTAGTTGATCTCTTTGCCGGATCCGGTGCATTAGCTATCGAAGCTCTGAGCCGTGGCGCAATTCATGCGACCTTTGTAGAGCAGGACCGTGATGCGCTTGTGTGTATACGTAAAAACCTTGAGCATCTGGCTTTGGGCCCATCGGTGACCACAGTTACTCGCAGCGAAGTGGTCTCATGGGCTCGACATGGTATGCCCGCATGCGATCTGGTGTTCATTGATCCGCCTTACCCATTCGATGATTGGGTTACGTTGCTTGCGTTGATTCGCCCAGCGTTGGTGCGTGAAGACGCCGATCTTCGGGGAATCGTGGTGGCCGAAACCGCTGGCGTGCTCGACATGGGCTCCTCATGGGAAATCCTTCGCCAGCAACGCTACGGCGGCACTGTTGTCACCATCGCCGTTCCATCAGTTGATTCGGTCCATTCGGTTGATTCGATGGATGGAGCTGATTCGGTAGAAACGGCTGATGAGATCGCTGTGGTCGACGAGGTTGAAGGCGGACCGGTCGAGGCCGAAGGCTGATACGTTTAGCCTCAAGCTGAAACTCTGCAGCGTGCGGGAATGCGGCAACCGCCAACAAGCCCGCTGACTCTCCCTGCCGCCACGACTCTCGGACTGAACTTCCAGTTGGGCGGCGCTTTCCAGAGCCACGCCAAACGTTTGCCAGCCCCGAGTCCGGTCCATAAACCCGCCACAGACCACGAAATCCAACAAACTCTCCGCGCTGCATGGATTCTGGGGGGCGGGGGTAACTTCCGACAGAGTGGAACCGATGGGGAATGCCGCACTACGCTGACCGAGCCAAAGTGCCCAGCGCTGAACGCAACGTCGAAACACATTTTGTCCAACGGTCAGCCCTCGATTCTTTTCAAGTGCAGGCCAGCGTTTCAGGAGCTACCTTGCGAAAAGCCCTCGTCCCCGGATCCTTCGACCCAGTCCACAACGGACATATTGAGGTCATCGAACGGGCATCAAGGTTGTTCGATGA
>JAYUVJ010000124.1:0-2697 GCA_043754155.1 Acidimicrobiia bacterium | reverse complement strand
ATGTACACGGCCCCAACCGTTGCTGCGGCCGAGGCTCGTTTCGCAGACTTCTCTGAGACATGGGGTGACAAGTATCCAGCGATGATCAAATCATGGCAGTGAATCCCCTGGCTTTGGTGGAGGCTCGATTGTTTGGTTTCGCATCACCGGTTTGGTGACGCTATCTACATGATTGTTGATCGTGAGCTGGTTTGCAAGTGGTCATCAGCATATGTTGACGCAATAATGGCCATCAGCGTAAGCTGATGGCCATGTCAGATCGATATCAACGTGTTGCTTTGGAACGAATCACTGAGCTCACCGGCGAGATCGCAGAGTTGGAATCTCGTCTTGCTCGTGAGGTCGCTCGTGCCGGGTTTCATAACGCTACGTGGTCCCAGATAGGCGGTGCGCTGGGAGTGACATCACAGTCCGCACACCGCCGTTTCCGTTATCAAAACTATGACGCTGTAACCGGGACTTCCTGGTTCGCTCCACCGTTGCCACTCAATTGAGCGTGTACCCAATTCAGTTCAAACTCGGCTGGTAGAATATCGGCCGCAGTATCCGTGGAGACGATCATGGTTAAACCAATGCTCCCATGACAGGGTTGCGAGTTCCAGTTCGTCAACGTCAGCCCAACCTTGAGCATCAGGCCCGAACACGCATTCAGCCTTGTAAAGCCCGTTGATAATCTCAGCCAACGCGTTGTCATAGGAATCAGCAACAGTGCCAATCGAGGGTCGAGCACCAATCTCGTCTAAGCGGTCCGTGAACCGCAACGACCCCTTGAACCTAGGTTGCGACCCAGGTTCAGAATGCGTGATCGGATCAAAAAACCGTTTCACCCCACGGGATTTTCGGGGCCATGTCCACAGCATCAAGAACCATTTCGTGCGCATATGCGCAGCAGCAGTCCACCCAACAATACGGCGGGAGAACACGTCCACAATGAAACACACGTAAGCCATCCCAGCCCTCGTCGGGACATAAGTGAGGTCCGTGACCCACAATACGTCAGGCCGGTCAGCAACAAATTTGCGTTTCACCAAATCTGGTGCCCGGAGACCACCACGATCCGCGATAGTCGTGAACACCCGACGCGAACGTGTCGTGCCCCGAAGATTTGCTTCACGCATCAACCGGGCAACCTGGTCACGACCAATCACATGCCCTGCCCGTAACGCTGATTTCCGCAGTTTGTGCGCCCCGTAAACTTTGCGGTTCTCCACCCACAACACCAACAAAATTTGGGTCATAACCAAATCACGTAACGCACGAGCCGATAACGGCCGATCCTTTGCTGCATAGTATGTGGACGGAGCAATCTGCAATGCTTTACAGATAGGCTCGACTCCGAACACGTTGCGGTTCTCGTCGATAAACTCGACACTTACCTTGACGGGCGATCGAGCTCCGCCGCGAAAAAAGCCGAAGCTTCCCGCAAAATTTCGTTCGTGCGCCGCAACTCCCTATTCTCAGCCTCCAACTCCTTCAACCGTGCCGCATCCACCGATGAAAGCCCAGCCGTCACCCCATCATAAATTTCGGCTTGACGCACCCACGCACGCACCGATTCCATCCCATACCCAAGCTGCTCCGCAATACGACTCACCGCACCATGCCCCCGACCCGCAGCCACCGCCGCCCGAACCAAACGAACAGCCTGCAACCGCTCATCAGCCGTATACCGACGACCACGCGACAACTTCACTTTTGATTTCATAACCCTCATCCCCATTCCAAGATAGAGAGCCTCCACGGATACCAGGGGAATTCATTGTCCGTGACGGGGCCAACGTGCGAGTGGTGTTTCGCTCGAAGGGCCGGAAATTCGGCGACCTCCGACTTTCCGACGGCCAAGTGCTATCTGAGTTTGTCGGTTCGGTCGCGCGCTTCAGCGCGACAGACACCGCCGGCGCTCTGATCGTTCCCGGTGTGAACGATCACGTGGGCCTGTTCGTGGCCAACGCCTCACAAGGCATCACCAAAGTCGAGAACATTGGAGCTGCTGTGGGTTACGGCATAAACGAGCGATGGGTCCGCGGCGACGTCACTGTTCGGGCTGATGGCATGTCCGTAGCTTTCGTCATTGAAGATCCAACGAACTCACCGAATTCTGCGAAACATATTTCGGTCCGCGTTTTTGCGACGAATACCGGAAAACGTGTTTCGAAGCCAGTGTCGTTTGTGGTCCGCGGATCGAGTCGGACACAGGCGATTCTCAGCGCGACATGGCTACGTGACGGTGTCGCAATCGTCGATGACCGCTTCATCGCCTACGTTCACAATGGACGTGCGCAACTATCCAAAACTGAATTGTCCGCACCAACCTTGACAACCTGTTCCAGCCTATGAACACGTGCAGATGGCACATTATCCCCAGACAGCGGGCAGCGCTCGGAAAAAGCGAACGCTGCCTTGCAACGCGGCTCTTCATAATCTGGCGAGGTTGCGGTTGTTACAGTTGACACCGCCGGTTGCTAGAAGGATGCGGGGGCGTAATGATCGAACCCTCGGAATCTCGCCAGCATCCGAACCTATGTACGCGTACAGAATAACTAGGTTAACAACGCAGCCGTCGAACTTCGGCTCTAAATGTTGGTTCGAACCAAGGACTCCGATTAGGCACGTTGTCCCTAGTGATTAGCGGCCATGTCAAAAGTGAGGTGCCTATGGCAAAGCAATCGCAGCCTTACCTTCCAGTCGAAATTGACT
>JAYUVJ010000123.1:0-4500 GCA_043754155.1 Acidimicrobiia bacterium | reverse complement strand
AATCGGGAGCGCGTCGTTGGCTTCGCGTCGATTTCGCCATGGAGGGAGAAGCCCGGGTACTCAACCACAGTTGAGAATTCGGTGTACGTCCACAGGGATCATCAGAACCGCGGTATCGGCCGAATTCTGCTCGACGGGATCCTCCACCTAGCGGGCGAATCAGGTTTTCATTGCTGCATGGCGAGGATTGTGGCTGGTCATGAGGCCTCGATCCGCTTGCATGCATCGAGGGGCTATGAGCTGGTGGGCGTGGAGCGTGAGGTGGCCCGCAAGTTCAACCGGTGGATCGACATCACCGTCATGCAAAAAGTCCTCGCATAAACGAGGAAGCACCACCTCTTCCGCGACACTCGGTTCCACCGCGTGTTCGCAAAAGGCGATGGGACGGCAGTTGGATCTACGAAATCAGGCCTGCCACAAGCAGAGGCAAACTACCGACCCGTCGCCAGAGCATCTCGGTTCCACCGGTGTTCGCCAAAAGTCAAAGGCACGGCCGTTTGGGTGCTCGGAATAGTGGGCGGAGAAAACTTGGTGGGTGAAAAACTGTGTGGGGCAAACAGCCGTGCCTTTGGCTTTTGGCTTACCGGCGTTGAAAAGCAAAAACCCGCCCCAAAGGGCGGGCATCTCGGTGGGCCGAGAAGGATTTGAACCTTCGAAGCTCTCGCAAAAGATTTACAGTCTCTCCCCGTTGGCCGCTTGGGTACCGACCCGAGATGTTGCGTCGAAGACATTAGCCTGAGTTCATGCCCACTTTCGACGTAGTTTCAGAGATCGACGAACAAGAAGTCAAAAATGCGGTCGATCAGGCCCAACGTGAGGTCACGACCAGGTTCGATTTCAAAGACACGAACTCCACGATTGAGTTCGCAGGCGAGAAGATCACACTTGCTTCGGTCACCGAGGATCGTCTAAAAGCCCTGCTCCAAGTGTTGGAGGAGAAGTTCGCCCGCCGGAATGTATCGCTCAAGACGCTTGATTACGGCAAGGTTGAGGAGGCGACGAAGGGCACGGCCCGTCAAGTGATTACCCTCAAGGCTGGTTTGTCGTCGGACAAGGCGAAGGAGATCAACCGGGCCATCAAGGAGTCGGGCCAGAAGGTGCAGAGCCAAACTCAGGGTGATTCGGTCCGGGTGACGGGGAAGAAGCGTGACGATCTACAGTCGATTATTACCTTCCTCAAGGACAAGGATTTCGAAATTCCGCTCCAGTTCAACAACTTTCGGGACTAACCATGCTGAACCGTCCTTCCAACCCCGCTAACCCCACCACGCTGAACCGGCACTCCCCTACAGCCACAGGATTGATTAGCCCTATCTCTACAGTCGCTCTCAAACTGGACGCCGTGCGCGACATCAGTGGGCCCTTCGAAAGCGAGCAGTACTCGTAATGCCTGGACGTTATTCCTTTGGTTCGGTTCGTGGCGGTGGTTCGCGTGATCCTTGGTTTCGGGTCAATCATTTCGATGTAAACACCACCACGTTGATTACCGCACTCAGCGGCTTGTCGATGTTGTTGTGGGCTATCAGCCCTGCCACGTTTGCGTGGTTGATTGAGTTGCCCAGTGAGGTGAAGCGTGGCCAGCTGTGGCGCATAGCGACGTGGCCGCTCGCCAATCCCCCGTCTATCTGGACGGTGCTAACGCTCTACATTTTCTGGCTGCTAGGTACACAGTTGGAGAACACCCTTGGTCGTTTCCGCTTTCTAGGAATGCTCACTGCACTTACGATCGTTCCAGGACTTATCGGTGTGCTTATAAGCGTTCCGCTCGGTGGTTTTCGCACAGTTGAGCTAGGCATCTTTGTGGCCTACGCCCTAGAGAATCCGCGCACGCGTTTTATGTTCAATATCCCGGCCTGGGTAATGGCCGCAGTGATCGTCGGGATAGAGGTTCTCCAGCTTTCAGGCAATCGCGACGGCGGTGGGATTGTTCTGCTCTTTGTACTACTGGCTACTGCGATCGTAATGTTGAAGTCGCTCGGTATGGGTTCTGATCTTCCGGCCTGGGTTCCTCGTGTTCCGCTGCCGGGCATAGCTGGTCCCAGGCGCAAACCTGGCCCGGCGAAGCGAGCCAAGGATCTGATCAAGCGAGCCGAGAGGGCCGAGGCATCGGTTACGGATATTTCGACTATGCGCCCCATGGAAGTTTCACCTGAAGCAAAGCGTGCTCGCCAAGCCAAGATCGATGGCATCCTCGACAAAATAAGCGCACATGGCATCAACAGTCTCGACGAAGAAGAACTCACCATCCTCAACGACCCCAAGCGTTGACACACTTCTTGCGGGTCAGCCGAGTGCGGTACTTCAACCCGTTACTAACGGGCTGATCGACCAGACTCCGAGGGAGAATCCGCCGCACTGCCCCACCCAACCGCCAAACGTGGCCACCTGCCAGGCACCAATTCAGTCGAGTGCGGTACTTCAACCCGTCACTAACGGGCCAATCAACCGCACTCGCTATCGATGCCTAGTACTGCGCAAAACTGGGCCGATCCAAGCGCGTGCCCGTTGGCACCGAAATCGGGTTAGGAGTGGTAGCCGGAGTGGATGTAGACGCAGGGGATGCCTTCTGCGTCGAACATTGCTTTGTTGCGCGGATCGTCTTCGACGGCCATGCACGGCGTGAATCCGTAGGCTCTCAATTCGGCGACGGTGTACTGCTTGAACTCTACGGCGTAGGAGAAATCGCCGTGTTCGCGCATGACGAGAAGGTCCCACCGCACGCCGTGTTCTTCGAGCCATTGCAGTGTTTCTCGGGCAACGCTTTGCGGGCGGGCGGTGCAAAGCACAATGCGCAGGGCCGGGTCAAGCAGGTGACCCATGTTGGCCACTTCTTCAATCAGTGCATCCTTGCCGCACATCTCAAAAAACAGATGCCAGTTGCGTCCCCGTCCGTGGATCAGGTGCTGACGATGTTCCGCGTCAGCCAGCACTCCGTCGATATCAAATACTGCGCATGGGGCAGGGGCTATTAATCCGCTTCGCCACGTCCAGTTATGCGGTTTGTAACGCAAGCGCCCGTAGCCGCCGTCCCACGTCAGGCCCGTTGACTCACCGACTTCAGAAGATACGTCCACAGACAATCCCACCTACCCTGGTCACGCGCCGCCGAACAAGGCGACCGAGAAGGGTCGCGCGGAGAAAGACAGCGCCGGTTGAGAGGTCCTGTTGCATCGATCTGCAAGTCTCTAGTTGTTGGATTCGTGTGCGCGCATACGTTCCTCGACGAGGTAGCCCAACACGATGCCGTTGGGATCGTCGAAGCCTTCGAGGTTGGCCCAAATGTCGTCGTGGTTTTGTACGCGTACTTGTACTCGGAGCGATTCGAGGGCTTCGCGGACATCAGAAAAATCTTCGGGATCTTCCGGATCGGTGGATTCAAGCAGAAACTCTGAAAGTGTCCGTCCGCCCAGTTCGAATTGACCGTCGGGATCGCACAACACGATTGGAGATTCGGCAATGGCGCGATTGTTTTCGCCTACCCAGTAGCCGACGAGTGAACCGTCAAATACGTCGGCTACCCAGCACACTTGATCGGCCATTCGGCGGAACGCGATGGCCGCCGCAGCTTCTACGCCATCAGACTCATTGAAACCATCGAAAAGGTCTTCATCGATGGCATCAAGCAGCGTGAGTTCATAGGCATCGAGCAAGTCAACGTCGTCGGCTAGTTGTGCGGCCCAGAGTGCAGCGAGGTCATCGGGAACCTTTTGGCCACGCAAACAGTTCTGCGACACCTCATCGAGCACGTCTTGAAGTTCGTCGGAAGACATCCGAACAGTTTCCCCTATCGCCGCTGCCCCACCGAACCATCATTGGAGATTTCCGGCACCTCACCCGACAGGCTGGCTAAACGCATGCAACCGACCACCGCAAATCAACCGGCAGACACAACGCTTCCGCACAGGACCGCGAGCCAGGCGGTGACAGCTGTTGCGGGGTACTGGCTGAAGACGCAAAGAAAGTAGGACCGATTTCACGACTACGGAACAACACGATCGAAAGATACTTTCCTACTCGACTGAAGGAAATAGCTTCCGTCGAATGTGAACGGTTGACATGAAATTCTGGGTCGCTACCGGCCTACGCAGGAGCAAGCGCTATCAAGCACTCTTTCGGCCTTTCAAAATCCTTTCGGACGCAACTATCCAGCGTCAACGACTCAGCTGTTGAGTTTTTTAGCGACTTTGTAGGCCTTGAAACAGAAGTAGGCCGCGGCACCGGAGATCCCTGCACCCAGGAGGCCTGTGGCTCCGGCGCTGGCCATTTGGGCCACGTTGGCCAGGGCGTTGAGCCCGGTGATGATTGCCCCGATTAGGAACATCGTTTTGGCCCGTTTGCCGTGGGCCAAGCGGGCAAGCGCGACATAGACGCCACCGAGTATCGCAAGCACAATGCCCACAACGCGAAGTCCAGATGTATCAATATTCTTCAGCTGCGGATTTTTGGCCACCTGATCAGCCATGGCGCTGGAAAACAGAGCGATGAGTATTCCCACGACCA
>JAYUVJ010000122.1:0-3460 GCA_043754155.1 Acidimicrobiia bacterium | reverse complement strand
TGGCTTGCTGACAACCGTGCGACGAGCCGGGGACAAAATGGTGAGCGAACCATCGCTGCGTTGACGGGTGAGCGCCCAGTTGGGGATGCCGGTGAGTGTGCGCAAACTGGTGAGCACTTCGTGAACAGCAGTGGGGAATTCCACATGACGGCCAGCTTGGTGGGCGCCGACGGAATCACTATGCAAGCTGATCGATTGGCCAGTTACAGAAATCCCGGCCATGGCCGTAGGCGTAGAGATCTCAGAAATCGCAGAAGGGGTCAACTCGGATACGGACATACAAGGTCTATCGGCGCCAAAACCCGATTACTTGAGAAACTCTTCGGAAATGAATGCCCGCTCAGTTGTTCTTCGTTGCCAGTTCGTGGCTGTTCACAGGTTTTCCGGCGCGCTTGCCAAACCAAGAAACGACTATCCAAGAAACGACTATCCAAGGAAGCGGCTATCGGTGAACAGCTGGACGGCGAACGCAGCGACGATGGCCGTAAGAGCAATAGCCGACCAAATCAGGAGGTTGCGAGTCTTCACGCTCCCAGATTAAAGGGTTTGAACTTATTTTGTGCACCGCATCAAATGGCTTCCGTCCGGTTTCGTCTTCCATGGCGACAGTGCCACTCTCAATTGAACGCCAGACCGGATGAGGCCAGATGCGCTGGCGCCCGAGGATGTTCGAATTTTTTGCGTAAACATAGGTTTACAAAGAAGATTCAGAAGCTTGACCCATTTGCTCTTCGTCTACGTAGCAATTCGTTGGTCTTCTCTAAGTCCAACGGCCTGTCTGAGGTTTCCGATACGGTTTCCCAAGCCCATGAACACTCCCCCGCCTACCCTCCAAACAGATACAAACATCAATGCCCGGGGTTTTCACGTCGTGGTGGTGAGTGGTGGGGCTGAGCCCGATGTTCGGGTTGCCCGACAGCTTGGGGTGGTGGATTTAGTGATTGCTGCCGATTCGGGGCTGTCGCATGCTGCCTCGCTTGGTCTTTCGGTGTCGACGGCTATTGGCGATTTTGACTCCGTTAGCGCAAATGTGCTGTCCCAAGCCGAAGCTCGTGGTGTTGAGATCGTTGCGTATCCGGTCAACAAGGACGCTACCGATTTGGAGTTGGCGTTGGAGTTGGCGGTTGCGCGCGGTGCCACGCGCGTAACCATGGTGAGTGGCGGGCCTGGCGAACGGCTCGACCATTTTCTTGGTGAAATAAGCGTACTTACTGCATCCTTCCTCTCCGAATGTCAGATCGACGGATGGTTTGGCGCAACGAGAGTTTCAGTGATCCGCCCCGTCTTTGCGCTGACGGTTTCTGGCACCCCCGGCGATCTTGTCACGTTGCTGCCCGTAACTCCCGAAGCTAACGGTGTGACGACGACTGGCCTGCAATATCCCTTGTCCAACGCAACCCTGCATGCATGGCGAACCAGGGGCGTATCCAACGTTCTGCTGGGAGATTCAGCGGTGATTTCCCTCACCAATGGTGTCTTGCTCTGTGTTCAACCTGATTCCCTTGGATCGCACTCGTGAACCGGTCACGAGTCTTTGCCTTTGTTTTCGCCGTTGGCGGTTTGGCGTCTTCCTGCTCCTCCAACACTGTCCAACCTGCCGAACCAACCAGTCCACCGATTTCCACGTCGATTTCCACGTCGATTTCCACGCCGATTTCCACGTTGATTGTGCCCGGCAGCACTGGAGGCAGAACCGCGATAGTTGGCTCGCTTCTTACCGTTGATTCTGCATTGCCGGCACCTACGATTGCCGGCCTTCCCGATGACTCCGGGGCACCAATTGGAACCGCCGTATCAGCAGGTGCAGTTTCATCGTCCACGCTAATTTCTCCAGCGCGCTTAACCGCTCCCGCAGTAATCGGGGCAGACGGTTCGATCGTCGCAGGCGTCACTCTCCCGCCACTCTCTGTCACTCCAGGCGCAGTAACACCAGGCGCAGTAACACCAAGCGCAGTAACACCAAGCGCAGTAACACCAATCCCTGTCGCCTCAGTGGCTCCGAGTGCTGCACCAGTTCCTTCAGTTCCCTCGACGGGCATTGCACTTACTCTGCTCACCTATGATTCGTTTGCGTTGTCAAAAGGACTGTTGGAGGCTTTCACTGCGGCGACAGGCATTAAAGTCATCGTTCGCAATGGCGGTGATGCGGGCGATATGGTGCGCGGCCTGGTAGCTGCTCGGGCCACTCCACAGGCCGATGTGGTGTGGGGTATTGATTCAACCAATCTGCAGTCGGCTTTCGCTGGCGCGGTTATGTATCCGTACATGGCGCGAACCCGAGGGGATATCCCTTCGGCGTTCACCAAACTGGTTCCCAACAATGAAGCAACACCGATTGCCTATCGCGATGTGTGCGTGAACTTTGACAGAAAGGCCTTGGTAGAACAGAAGATACGCGTGCCTACCTCTTTTGAAGATCTAGCTAAACCAGAGTTCAGGGGCAAGTTCGTCGTAGAAGATCCCGTTACTTCTTCGACAGGCTTGGCATTTTTGTTGGCCACGATCAGCCATTTTGGGCCTGCAGGTTGGCAACCATACTGGACGGCGCTCAAAGCCAACGGGGTCAAGATCGTGAACAGTTGGACCGAGGCATACTATTCCAACTTCAGCGCTGGTGAGCGTGGGTCGCCGAGCGGCACACTTCCCGGCACATTCCCGCTGGTCGTTTCCTTTGGCTCATCGCCTGCGAACGCTGTTGCCCTCTCAACCAATCCTGCCGCCGCTGAAGCCCCAACCGGCGTAGTTGAAGCCACATGTTTTCGTATTGTGGAGTTTGCCTCGATCGTCATCGGAACCCGCCACCAAGGCGAGGCCACACAGCTCATCGAGTTCCTCAGTAGCGTCCCCGTGCAGGAAGACGTGCCGCTGTCAATGTTTATCTATTCCGCAAACTCCAAAGCACGCTTACCAAAGTCCTTCACCGATTTCGCCCTTCGCCCAGGCGCGCCAATCACACTCGACCCTAAACAAATCGAAGCCAACAAAGCCCGCTGGATCGCCGAGTGGAAATCCCTAGGTCTATGACGTCCGCACAACCGATAACTGCGAACCGCACAGGTGGACTCACTCCTTGGCAAAAATCGACTTCGTGGCCGTAAACACGACTTTGAGTGGCGTTAAAGCTCAAGTTTTATCCACACCGGTATACTTCCAACGCACGCAGTAGCAGTCTGCAAGCGCGCTTAGTGCACGACAAATCTCGTCGGACTGATAGTTGGAAAGCTCCCCTATCCGACTGGTCGCGGGCAGCCTTCGAGTTAAACCCTAAGCACCATGTGTGCTTAGGGTTTTGATTTTAGAACTTTACGTAGTTGAAGGTTCCGGAGAAGACGTCGCCGGTGTCACCACGCTGCATTTTGATCTGGGCCACGTAGAAGCTCTTTTGCTGGATTTCACCTACGGCATCGAAGGAGATATCGCCCAGCGGGGTGGAGTACTTGCCAACCAAGATTTGTGTGTT
>JAYUVJ010000121.1:0-14557 GCA_043754155.1 Acidimicrobiia bacterium | reverse complement strand
TGAGGTACTCCTTTAGGGATTCCTCCGGGTCCATCACCATGGCGTGTAGCCGTGGATGCACCTCCCGTGGAGCAAATGTGAGTGGGGCGGAAGCTCGGGCACTTACTCCTTGCAGTGAAGCAAGAAGGTCACCCTTGGCATCGAGCCCACACAACAGCACGCGTTTACCTATCGACGCGGCCTGCCAAGCCAAGGCTGAAGCAACCGTAGTCTTGCCGACCCCACCTTTACCGGTTACGACTAAAAGGCGGCGATTCAGAACTTCCATTACGAATCCACCCGATCACAGGGAATCACGCATCACGCGATCCATCCAACAGATCTCCAAAAAGTCCTGCCAATAGATTAGCCATTCAACGACATCCGTCACCCCTCAAGACCAGTGAGTGAGCGGCCTTAGAGTTACCGGGCGAAGCCAACTTTGCGCTCTTCAGCGGCAGCGCCAACTTCAACGTAAGCGACTTTCGACGCTGGCACTCCCACAGTGCGGCCTTTTTTGTCGGTCAACCAAAGCACGGCGTCATCGTCGGCCAGCGTCTTGGTGATATCCGCCAGAACAGATTCACGATCGACATCACCGAGGTCCAAATCGATCTCTTTCATCGACTGCGACACACCAATACGAATCTCCACGTAGAACTCCCTTGCCAGCTTCGAAAGACACCGCCAAACTTCACACAATCCACCAGAGGGGACGGCGAGGAGATGAGCAGGCATCGTTGGGAAACTCTGAGCGTGACCCAACGTCGTCTTAGAAAAAACGACTCTCTCACTCTAGAAGGGCTCACCCCTCAACCTCTACCGAAACCAAGAACTCTTTCTTCTCGTGCCTAGGTGACGCTCAAGTTGTTCTCGTGCCTAGGTGACGCTCGAGCCGCCGCTCAGGCCGCCGCTCAGTGTTTGTCTCTTCGCCAGCCTCAGGAAAAGTTAGCAAGCAGTAGGAATTGGTGAGTGGGACTTAGGAGGCTTTGCGACCTTGCAGCAGATGGTTTCGAATCTCCGCCGAGAGTCGGCACATTTCCTCGGCGGAATCAACTCCGATTGGATCGGCGAAGTGGGTTCGCACACCCGTCACGTGGATCGGCGCAGCTCGTTCCAACAGCGCAATTCCACCTTCGGTGAGTTCAGCGAACAATCCGCGGCGGTCATCGGCACAATCCATACGCGCTACACATCCACGTTTTACCAGTTGATCGATGCGATAGGTAAGTCTGCTTTTTGGCATAATTACCGCTTCAGCCAGTTCCGACATGCGTAGTCGTTTGTCGGGGGCTGCACTGAGCTGCGCCAACACGTCGTAATCGTCAAGGGTTACCCCGGCGCCATCACGAAGCTCTCGGTCGAGCGTTTCCATCAGCAACTTTTGCATTTCAAGGAACGCCATCCAACAGCTCAGCTCATCGTCATTTAACCAGCGAACGCCTGCTTGAGCCATAAGTTCAACTTAGTACCTAATGTCTCTGAATCGTTTCAAAACCTAGAACGCCCAGTACGTTTCAACAAAAAGACTTAGGAACTTGACCCAAGGACCAGCAAGCACCATCACCAGCAAGCACCATCACCAGCAAGCACCATCACCGGCTTGGCACGATCCGCCACCATCACCAGCAAGCACCATCACCAGCTTGGCACGAACCGCCACCATCACCAGCAACCACCATCACCAGCAAGCACCATCACCGGCTGGCACGAACCGCCACCACGAACCGCCACCGACAAACAGAATCTCCGGGCGCCCCACGGGCCACGAACTCGTGAAATCCCTCCGCCACCACTACGCTCGCACCCATGTCAACGACGCTGTCCGAAGCCGAGTCCAAAGTCCTTCTTGGCCAGTACAACGTGCCCATTCCCGGCGAATCCTTGGTACACACGCCCACTGAAGCCGCCCAAGCCGCCGAAGCTATTGGCTACCCCGTAGTGGCCAAGCTGGGCGGAGCGGCAATTGCCCACAAAACTGAGCGTGGCCTTGTCAAACTCAACCTCCGAGACGCAGCCTCAGTTATTGCGGCAGCCACCGAACTCCTTGACAAAGCACGACCCGAAGACGGCGAAGTTCACGTACTTATCGCCCAACAGGTCAGCGGTATCCGCGAACTTATTGCTGGCGTTATCCGTGACCCCCAATTCGGTCCTTGCGTGATGGTGGGCATTGGCGGCGTACTTGCCGAAGCCATCAACGACGTGGCCTTCCGACCCGCTCCCCTCAGCCGCAATGATGCGCTTGCACTGATTGAAGACCTGCGCAGTCAAGCCCTCTTCGGCCCCCTTCGCGGAGAACCAGCCATTGACAGAGAACAACTGGCCACTCTGCTCATTGGCCTCGGACAACTCGCCGTCGACCGCCCCGACATTGCTTCTATCGACGTGAACCCCCTCATTGTGTGCAACGGAACGCCCATCGCCGTCGATGGCCTGGTCGAGCTGCATGGGCCCGGCGAACAATCAATCAATCAATCAATCAGCCGATCAATCCATTCAAACGGTATTGCCACCGCTCACGGAACCACCTCAAACGCCAGCAGCATCACGAGCACGCCAAACACCCCAGATCCAGCCACTACGCCAACCAGCGATACCACCGACGAGAACTTTCGGGCCCTCTTCGAACCCCGCGGCGTCATCGTGGCCGGTGCATCCAGCCATCCCGGCAAATTCGGCTTCAGTGCCCTCCACAACATTTTGGCCTCGGGGTACAAAGGCAACGTCTTCGCCACCAACCGAGGGGCCGAAATCATCCTGGGCATCCAAACCCTGCGCAGCATCACCGAGATACCCGATGGCGCAGCCGAGCTCATTATCGTCTGCACCCCCGCCTCCACCAACGTCGGCATGCTTAGAGAATGTGCGGCCAAAGGTGTTAAGGCGGCGTTCATCACTTCGGCCGGATACCGCGAAGCCGGACCCGAAGGGGCCGCCGCCGAAGCCGAGCTGATAGCCGTGGCCCACGAACTGGGCATGCTTGTCGCCGGACCCAATGGCCAGGGCATGATCTCCACTCCCGCCTCCCTTTGCGCCATGATCGTCGCCCCCTACCCCGTACCAGGGCGTATCTCGATCGCTTCGCAATCGGGCAATTTGTTGTCGTCATTCATGAACTATTCGCTGCAATCAGGTATCGGCATGGCCCGGGGCATCTCGGCCGGAAACGCCGCGTGCGTCTCAGTAGGTGACTACCTGTCCTTCTTCGGTTCCGACGAAGCCACCGCAGTAGCCCTCGCGTATGTAGAAAACGTCGACGATGGCGTGGGGTTCGTGCGCCAACTCCGAGCGGTCTCCGAACGCAAGCCTGTGGTGCTTGTAAAAGGCGGAGCCACCGCAGCCGGATCAGCAGCCGCCGCCTCCCACACCGGTGCACTGGCCTCGGTTGACCGGGTGTTCGACGGCGCCATTCGCTCAGCCGGCGTGGTAAGAGCAGCCAACCCCGAGGAGGCCTACGACATCGCTGCATCTTTCGCCACGCAGCCACTCCCCAAAGGCCCCAACGTCGCGGTGATCACCACCGCAGGCGGATGGGGCGTAGTAACCGCCGATGCGCTGGCGGGAACTGCGCTCAACCTGATGACACTGCCCGACGATCTCCGCGACCAAATCGACACACAACTCCCTCCACGTTGGAGTCGCGCCAACCCCATCGATATGGCCGGGGGCGAAACCCGCGAAACCATCCCCGCCGTGCTCGAAATGGTGGCCTCCCACCCCGATGTCCACGCCATTGTGTACCTAGGGCTAGGCATCCAATCCAACACCGCCCGCATGATGCGCGTCGGCGAGTTCTACCCCGAACACGGCACCGAACGCATCGTCGATTTCCACGAACGCCAGGACCGCATTTACGCACTCGCTGCCGCCGAAATGTCAGCAAAGTACGGCAAACCCATCCTCACCGCCACCGAACTGGGCATCGCCGATCCCAACAACCCAGGCCCTATCGCCGTGCGTGAGTCTGGCCGCTACTGCTACCCGTCCTCCCAACGGGCCGTTCGCGCCCTAGCCCAAATGTGGTGGTACGCCCAATGGCGAGCCCGCCGCAACCTCGACACGTGACTTGATCGGAAATTCGCCGCAGAATTGCCGTAGCTCCCTCGACCCACATCCCTCGACCCACATCCCGATGCGATCCGATGCGATCCGATCCGATAAGTCCGACAGATCCGATGGGTCGTATGTTGCTACGGGGACTGTTTGTGGCTGCAGTGCGTCACTCACCGCGCATTCGGTCCCTGAAGCCACCCGAGAGCAAGGGCCATCGCACCCGGAACGAGCACAACGGTGACCCAAGCGACGCTAAGGGCTAGTTTGCTTGGCGTGCCTGAACTTCGCCCCTTCTACGACGTCATCGTGGTCGGAGCAGGATCGGCAGGTGCCGTCGTCGCCCAAACCCTCGCCGCTTTACTCCCTTCGAAGGCCATCCTGGTCATCGAATCCGGACCCGAACTCGACACCACCGCACCCGTCTCGCTCGAACCGGCAAACTCACCCAACCTGTTCGTGGCCCAATCCGATGGCCGACGACAACAACCCCCACAAGCCTTTACCCGCCAATCCGATCTTCGGTCGGGCGAAGCTCAAGTGCCCAACAATTCGGCGCTGACCTCCCCCAACTACATCCAAGGTCGCGGCTGGGGAGGAAGCGGTGCAATCAACGGCTTGGTATGCAATCCCGGCCAACCCGCGGACTACAACCGTTGGGCCAATGAGTACGGATGCACCGGATGGTCTTGGGCCGACATTGTCCCCACACTCGCCAACCTTCAATCGGCACTATTCCTAAGTACACCTTCGATGTATCAAGCCGCCGATCAAGCACTACTCGCGGCCTACACATCGCTTGCATCAGACAACCTTCAACTCACACCAGCAGCACTCTCGATTTCGCACAACCGACGTCAACTTCTAGGCCTAAACGCATCCATCGATTACCCAAACCAGCATGTGATTTTTGGAATCCAGGTAGTACGCATACTTACTGACCACTCGATCGTCCGCGGAGTGAAACTTGCCGATGGTAACGAAGTTGAAGCCAACCACGTCGTACTTTCCTCGGGGGCAATCGGCTCGCCGCTGCTCTTGCAACGCTCAGGAATAGGCGGCCCGAGCGTCGGACAAAATCTGCACGATCACACCTCCGTTGCCGTCACGCTCCAACTCCAGGAAGTGCTTTCCGAAGGCAACGTTCGCTCCAATCAACCGGTGGCCGAAAGCACAACCCCAACGAACGTAATTGCCACCTCTGTTGACCACATACAAATACTCCCCGTCAGCCCACTGCCCGTTGACCCAACCCTTAGTGTGTGGATGGCTTCTCCTTTTCAAGCGATCCACGGACGCGGAACCGTCACGGCACAAACTAACGGGTCAGCCCTCGTGCAATTTGATTCATTCTCCGATGAGCGAGACCTTTCCGAGCTTCGTAAGGCCGCAAGACTTCTCGGTCAACTCCTCGAGCAACTCCAAACTGGGCCTAGTTCGCGATCTGAGCCGAAGCCCGTCGACCCGCATCTCATCGAACAACTACGTACGCTTAGCGATGACGAACTGGACACCTGGGCACTCAACAATCAAGGCAGCTACTACCACGCCGCTGGAACGTGCCGCATGGGCGCAGCCGACGATCCCCGCTCTGCAGTCGACCCTTCCTGCGCAGTTCTCGGGTGGACCAACATCAGCGTGATCGACACATCAATCTTCCCCGATCTACCCACCGCTAACCCCTACCTCCCCATCGTCGCAATCGCCAAACTTGCCGCCACCCGCCTAGCCACCCATCTGCGCGCATAGCGAAGGTTCAGTAGCCGACTTCCCACAAGCACAGCCCATGCGCAGGTGCGACACGCGGCGCATAGGTACGATCCTTCGAAAGCAACATCGGGATCACATCACCCGCCGTTCTGCGACCTCGACCAATCTCCACCATCATGGCCACAATCGAGCGAACCATCTGCTGACAAAACGATTGCCCCGTAATATCAAAACGCAAAATGCCCTCACCCAGCTCCACCCAATCCGCGAACGTAATCAACCGAATTAAGGACCGAGGTGACTCGCCCTCACTAACAATTGGTGCTCGGCAAAATGACGTGAAATCGTGCTCACCCAAAAACGGGTCACAAGCCAACCGCAACATGCGCACATCCAACGGCTCCGGAACATGCCAAGCCGTGCGCGTCAAAAACGGATCCGGGAGCGGACGGTTCACAATCGTGTAGCGATAACTTCTCGATTTGGCAGTGTACCGAGCATGAAAATCGCGCGGAACCACATCGAGCTCCCGAACCGCAATCTCGGTCCCCAACATCGAATTCAGCGACTTAGCCATCCGAACTACGTTGAGACCCTTACGAGGAATTGGTATGTCTACATGCAACACTTGGCCCCACCCATGCACGCCCGCATCGGTTCGCCCCGACATACCAAAGTGCGGCGCCTCTGCCAGTCCCACAATCTTGGCCAACGCGTCACCCAACTGACCCACCACGGTCCGCAACCCCGGCTGTGGCGCCAGGCCGTGAAAATCCGTCCCCAGATACCCAATCAGCAACCGCAAGCGAACCGTTGGCCCCGCCGCAATCGCCACCGGCACACCCACCACGCCTGCATCGCCCGCAATCTCAAACGCCAACTCCTCCTGCTCCATCCCACAATCCTCCCCCAAATCGAAAGCGGCGACACGCCCCTATAGAGAAATGCAAAAGGCGCCCCAAGGGGCGCCAAGTACATAACTGGCCGAAGCCAGCAAAGAACAACTAAACGAGTTCGATACGAGCCATCGGCGCATTGTCGCCATGACGGGTGCCGAGCTTCAGGATACGGGTGTAGCCACCGTTACGGGTGGAATAACGCGGTCCAATTTCGGCGAACAACTTTGAAGCCATGTCCTTGTCACGAATGAACGAGACAACTTGGCGCTGGTTGTGAACGCCGCCGGCTTTGGCCTTTGTGATCATTTTCTCAGCGTAAGGACGCAACCGCTTGGCCTTGGCCTCGGTGGTTACGACGTATTCTGCGGCGATTAGCGAAGCAACAAGGTTGCCCAGCATGGCCTTTTGGTGCGCCGGGCTAGACCCGAGGCGATGACCCTTGGTAGGTGTAGGCATTACAAAATCCTTAGTTCTTCACACGCAGCGAAAGGCCGCGCTCATCGAGCTTCTGAATAACTTCGTCGAGCGACTTCTGGCCGAAGTTGGTGATGGCCAAAAGATCGTCTTCGGTCTGCATGCAAAGCTCGCCAATGGTGTTGCACTGGGCACGCTTGAGGCAGTTACGAGGACGCTCGGAAAGATCGAGATCCTCAATAGGGAGATCAAGGTCAGGCGAGCCTGAGCCAAGAGCACTGGTTTCACCAAGTGAAAGTCCTTGCGGAGTCTCGCTCATATCGGCAACCAGGGTGAACAGCGTACGGAGGGTGTCACCAGCTGAGGCAAGTGCATCAGCGGGCAAAATTGAACCGTCGGTCTCGATGTCCAACGTGAGCTTGTCAAAGTTCGTCGACTGCTCAACGCGGGTAGGTTCAACCGAGAAAGCAACGCGACGGACGGGCGAGAAGATCGAGTCAATGGGGATAACCCCGATAACCGACGACTTCTTGTTACGGTCTGCCGAAACGTAGCCACGTCCACGCTCAACGGTGACGTCGAGAGCAAGACGGCCCTTGGCATTAATCGTGCCAATAACCAACTCGGGGTTCATGATTTCCACACCGGTAGGCAGCGCAATATCGGCTGCTGTTGCGGTGGCGGGACCACGAACATCAAGGCGAAGCTGAACTGCTTCATCGCCTTCGATGCTCAGAACCAAGTCCTTCAGGTTCAAAATGATGTCGGTAACGTCTTCCTTGACGCCAGCAATCGTGGCGAACTCGTGCAACGAATCATCAAAGCGAACCTGCGTAATCGCAGCTCCGGGAATCGATGAAAGCAGCGTGCGACGCAGAACGGCGCCGAGTGTGTAGCCAAAGCCTGGCTCAAGGGGGGAAACGGTGAAGCGTTGACGATTGCCTTCAGGCTCGCCTACGGCTTCTACTGATGGCCGTTGAATAATCAGCATGCGGAAATTCCTCTTCGGGGAGTTGGAGCGTGCAAGGCAGCCGATCAGTGAGACCGGCCCCCTACGCCATCAGTGGACTTACTTGTTGTAGAGCTCGACGATCAGTGCTTCACGCACTGGGATGTCGATGTGCTCACGCAACGGAAGATCGCGAACGGTGACCGAGCGGCCCTCGTTGTTCTTCTCAAGCCATGCCGGCGTGGCACGGTCGAGGGTATCGATGTTGTGTTGAACCACGATGAAGGCGTGAGCCTTGGTGCGGAGCTCTACAACGTCGCCTTTGCGAACCTGGTAGCTCGGAATGTCAAGGCGCTTGCCGTTGACGTTCACGTGACCGTGGCGAACAAGCTGACGTGACTGCGAACGGCTGGAACCCCAACCGGCGCGAAAAGCCACATTGTCAAGACGCTGCTCAAGCATGCGCAACAGGTTTTCACCGGTTACACCTGATTGGCGGTCGGCCTCGGCGAACATATTCCGGAACTGCTTCTCCAGCACACCGTAGATACGGCGGGCCTTCTGCTTCTCGCGAAGCTGGAGCATGTATTCCGATTCACGAACGCGACCACGACCGTGTTCACCTGGCGGGTAAGGGCGCTTCTCGATTGGGCATTTAACCGAATCGCACTTAGGACCCTTGAGGAACAACTTCATCTTCTCTCGGCGGCACAAACGGCAAACCGGGCCTGTGTAACGAGCCATGACTACACCCTCCGACGCTTAGACGGGCGACAACCGTTGTGGGGAACCGGGGTGACATCCTTGATGGCCGTCACTTCGAGGCCCACGTTTTGCAGGGAACGAACAGCGGTGTCACGACCCGAACCCGGGCCCTTGACGAGAACTTCGATACGGCGCAAACCGTGCTCCATGGCACGACGGGCGCAGGCTTCGGCGGCAAGCTGTGCGGCGAAAGGCGTGCTCTTGCGGCTGCCCTTGAAGCCAACGTTGCCCGACGAAGCCCAGGCAAGAACATTGCCCTGTGCATCGGCGATGGAAATGATCGTGTTGTTGAACGAGCTTTTGATGTGGGCCACTCCGGCCACAACATTCTTGCGCTCGCGCTTTCTGGGGCGACGTCCGCCCGGCTTTGGTTTTGCCATGATCGACTACTTCCTCGGGGTCTTCTTCTTACCGGCAACGGTCTTCTTTGGACCCTTACGTGTACGAGCATTGGTATGGGTGCGCTGGCCACGAACCGGGAGGCCACGACGGTGGCGAATGCCCTGGTACGAGCCGATCTCCATCTTGCGCTTGATGTCTTGCGACACCTCACGACGAAGGTCGCCTTCAACCTTGAGGTTCTGATCGATGTACACACGAAGCTTGTTGACTTCATCTTCGGTGAGATCACGAACACGGGTATTGCGATCAATTCCAGCGGAATCGAGGATCTTCTGGGCCGTCGGGCGACCGATGCCAAAGATGTAGGTAAGGCTAATTTCTACGCGCTTTTCACGCGGAATATCGACACCAGACAGACGTGCCATGATCAGCCCTGCCGTTGCTTGTGTCGTGGATTGGTGCAGATAACCATCACGCGGCCATGGCGGCGGATGACTTTGCACTTTTCACAGATGGCTTTAACGCTCGGCCGGACTTTCATCAGCGGCTTTCCTTTGGAAAATTCACGTATTTCTCGTTACTTGTATCGATAGGTAATCCGACCTCGGGTGAGGTCGTACGGGGTTAACTCCACTTGCACGCGGTCGCCAGGCAAAATTCGGATGTAGTGCATACGCATCTTTCCGGATATGTGCGCCAGCACTTTGTGGCCATTTTCGAGTTCGACACGGAACATCGCGTTGGGCAACGGTTCAACAACCGTTCCCTCCAAGACAATCGCATCTTCCTTTGGCTTTGGCAGGTGGTCCTCCTTACAGCGAAGGGTGTGCGTTACGCTTTGGACCGTAAAGCGTGCACATGCGGCTCAAGGCCGACGGAAGATACTAGCGCGTCTTAACGCAGGCGGAAAACGCTCAGCCATCTATTACGGAAGCCGACTTGCCTACTCAAAATCGGAGTGATGTGTCCGAGTGCAAAGGGTGAGTGTCATTAGCCTCAGCCTGTCGCCGAGAGTAGTTGATCTCTGCTGCGCTACAAAGGGAGTTGACGGCGTTCGATGATTGAAACCGCTTGGGCAAATACCGAGTCCATCGGTAGTGACCCATCAATGGTTTCGAGAAGCTGACGGGCGCTATACCAATCGATGAGTGGCTTCGTTTGACGTTCGTAGTGATCCAGGCGAACCTTGATCGCTTCTTCAGAATCGTCGGCCCGCTGTATCACTTCACCACCACAGTGATCGCACCGCCAACCGTGCGCTGGCGGTTTTTGCACCGAGTAGTTAGATCCGCACGATGAGCAAACACGCCGCGAAGCCAAGCGAGCCAGAACAAGATCCGTGGCCACTTCTAGGTCGATCACTGCATCCAGGCTCAAGGGTTGAAGAAGTTTCCCCAAAGCCTCAGCCTGATGGGTGGTTCGTGGAAACCCATCAAGAATGAATCCCCTGTTTCGAGCATCGCGCTCCGAGAGTCGTTCGGCCACAATGCCGATAACAATTTCGTCCGGAACGAGTTGACCTTGGTCCACGAAGCTTCGTGCCAACAATCCCATTGGAGTTCCGGCCTTCATCGCGGCTCGAAAGATGTCTCCGGTCGAAATATGCGGGACCACGAAGTGGCGCGCCAGCTGAACGCACTGGGTCCCTTTACCGGCCCCTTGCTTTCCTAGGAGAACGAGGCGTACGCCACGCGACACTGATGAACTCGAAACTGAGAATCAGACAGAGACGGCTAGCGAGCCGACTTGGCGACGGTTTTGTTGTTGAGCAAGAAACCTTCGTAATTTCGCATAGTCATCTGCGAATCAATCTGCTTCATGGTCTCAAGCGCCACACCCACAGCAATCAGAATCGACGTTCCGGCAAAGCCGAAGTTCGAAATCTTAAAAGCGACGATAAACAACGACGGAACCAAAGCGATAGCGGCAATAAACAATGCGCCGGGAAGCGTGATGCGGCTCAGGATGAACTGCAAGAACCGCTCGGTTGGAGGCCCAGGACGAACACCTGGAATGAAGCCACCTTGTTTGCGCAACTGATCGGCCTGCTGAACCGGATCGAAGGTGATAGCGGTGTAGAAGTAGGCGAAGAACACGATCAAGATTCCGTAGATCAACACGTAAATTAGCGAATCAGCGCGCACTAGATACTTGTCGACAAAGCTGCGGACGGCAGTCGGAAGAACCGATGAAAGCAATACCGGGAAGTTGAGAATTGAGCTGGCGAAAATGATGGGAACAACGCCAGCCTGATTTACCTTCAGAGGAATATAGGTGGACTGTCCTCCAAACATTCTGCGGCCGACCATGCGTTTGGCAAACTGCACCGGAATACGTCTTTGCCCGTTTTCCACGATGATGATCGCCACGATCATGAACAAAATGATTACAAGTACAACTAGGAAGATCAGCAATCCCTTTTCACGGAGCACTCGATTGCCTTCATACGGCAAACGGGATACAACGTTGGCAAAAATTAAGATCGACATACCTTGGCCAATTCCACGTTGGCTGATGAGCTCGCCCATCCACATAACCAGAGCGGTACCGGCCATGATAGCGAGAACACCTAGGGAAACTCGGCCTATGTTCCAGCGTCCACCGGGGTAGAGGTCAAAGGCTGCAGTCCCGTCGGACTTTCGCTGAAAAATTCCCGAGCCACCGTTTTTGAACACGAACATGTAACCAGTTGCCTGCATCAAGGCCAAGCCCATCGTCAAGTAACGGGTCCATTGCGTGATCTTCTTTTGACCTGTAGCACCGTCTTTGGACCACTGTTCTAACCGCGGAATAACCACCGTTAGCAACTGCATGATGATCGAAGCAGTGATGTACGGCATAATTCCGAGGAGGAAAACCGAAAACTGGGTGAGCGCTCCACCTGAAAATAGGTTCAAGAACCCGAGCACGCCGTTCCCGTTCGCTCCCTGCCTTAACAAACGGAGTGCATCGGTATCGATACCGGGCACGGGCACGTGGGTACCCAAACGGTAAAGAGCGATGACGAACAAGGTAAAGATCACCTTATTGCGGAGTTCTTTTACCTTAAGAAAGTTCTTCAGGGTTGACACTGCGGGTCCTTCCATGGCAGAACCGCCGGTCACGCCTCAGCTGCGAGGAGTTACCGGCGGTCCACCGAATCGTTGTTGTGTGCGCCAGTTTTGGTAGAACGATTGAACGAACGAGCAAAGCCAGCGAAGCGACTAGCGGTTGGTGAACTGATTGCCCGATGCTGCTGGACGAACACCGAACGGTGGGGGCAAGATCTCAACGCTACCGCCAGCAGCGGTGATTGCGGCGGACGCCGTCTCAGAGAGTGCGTGAGCCTTCACGGTTGCTTTGCCACTCAACGCACCACGACCAAGGATCTTGACCATGCCGTGCTTATGAATGAGACCAGCTTCGCGAAGCGTTTCTGGATTGATCTCGGTGTGCCCACCATCGATCAAGCCCTGCAGTACATCGAGGTTCACTACGAGGTACTCGATACGGAAAGGGTTGGTGAAGCCACGAAGTTTAGGCATACGGCGGTGAAGCGGCGTCTGGCCACCCTCCATACCGGGCTTGACGTTACGACGAGCCTTTTGACCCTTGGTACCACGACCGGCAGTCTTGCCGCCTTTACCACCGGTACCACGAGCTACACGCATCTTGCGGTGCGTTGAGCCTTCGGCTGGCTTTAGATCATGCAGTTTGATGGTCATGACTGATCCTTACCCTGGCGTGCTGCCTGGTTGCGGGCGTACTTTTGCGGTGGGTTTTCGCCAGGAACTTCTTCAACGGTTACGAGGAAGGGAACCCGGTGAATCATGCCGCGGATTTCTGGACGGTCAGGAAGCAGATTGGAGTTTCCAATCCGGCCAAGACCTAGTGCACGAAGCGTGCCACGGTGCGCCGGCTTGGTACCGATGCCCGACTTTATTTGGGTGATCTTCAGCGGCATTAGTGGGCCTCCGCTCCGAGCTTGGCCAAGCGCTGCGATTCCTTGTAGGCACGCAGTACACCGGCGGGGGTTACTTGTTCTGGGGTCTTGCCACGAAGGGCAGCGACCTGATCAGGCGAACGAAGGGTTTTGAGACCCTGGATGGTGGCCTGAGCAACGTTAATGCCGTTGGAGGAGCCAAGTGACTTGGCCAAAACGTCATGAACGCCAGCGGCTTCCAGGATGATTCGGGCGGCGCCACCGGCAACAACACCGGTACCAGGAGCGGCAGGCTTGAGCATTACGCGTCCTGCGCCCTTCTCACCGATGATGGGGTGAGTGATGGTGGAGCCAGCGAGAGCCACGGTAAACATGGTCTTCTTGGCTTCTTCAACACCCTTAGCGATTGCTGCAGGAACTTCTTTGGCCTTGCCGTAGCCCAGGCCAACTCGTCCCTTACCGTCGCCAACAACGACAAGTGCGGTGAAGCTAAAGCGACGACCACCCTTGACTACCTTGGCTACACGGTTGATATGAATGACTCGCTCTTCGAGGTTTGGATCCCCGGTGCGGTTCGTCTGCTCACCACGATTGTTATCGCGTTCACCAGCCATGATCAGAAGTCCAGTCCTGCTGCACGGGCAGCTTCGGCGACCGCAGCGACACGGCCGTGATAGATGTAACCACCACGGTCGAATACGACCGTAGCGATACCGGCAGCCTTGGCGCGCTCAGCAATGAGCGTTCCGACTGAGGTGGCGGTGGCGACGTTTCCGGTCGCTCCGCTGAAAGCCTTCTCGGTCGAAGACGCTGCGGCCAAGGTGCGGCCGGTGGCATCGTCGATGATCTGAGCGGTGATGTGCGAGTTCGAACGGAACACGGCCAAACGTGGACGTGCAGTTGTTCCTTGCACCTTTTTGCGAACACGGCCGTGACGTCGAACGCGTCCCTGCTGCTTCTTTTGGGTTGCTGTAGGCATAGTCGTGTGCTCGCTTACTTCTTGGCGGCTTTGCCGGCCTTGCGGCGAACGACTTCGCCGAGGTAACGGACACCCTTGCCCTTGTAAGGCTCAGGCTTGCGGATCTTACGGATGTTGGCGGCAACTTGGCCGACCGCTTCCTTATCGATGCCCTTAATGATGATGCGCGTAGGTGCTGGAACTTCGAATTCGATGCCAGCTGGGGCTTCGACGAAGACCGGATGGCTGAAACCAAGTGCAAGCTCGAGCTTTGTTGCGCCCTGAGCGGTTGCACGGTAACCAACACCGAGGATTTCGAGTTCCTTGGTGAAGCCCGTGGATACACCAATCACCATGTTGGCGACGAGCGTGCGGGTAAGGCCATGGAGAGCCTTCGATGCTCGTTCGTCGTTTGGACGTTCGACCAGCAACGAGCCAGCTTCTTCGGTGATGGTAATCGCGCCGGGGATGACTCGTGCCAGGGTGCCTTTAACACCTGTGACGGAGACCATACGGTCGGCTACGGAGACGGAGACGCCTGCAGGAATAGCAATGGGATTCTTACC
>JAYUVJ010000120.1:0-12859 GCA_043754155.1 Acidimicrobiia bacterium | reverse complement strand
CGACACTGACGCTGAAATTGCCATGAAAGTAAACTCGTTCGTGGTTCCGCGAAGTGGATTCCTGAGTGGTCGGCCCTGTATCGTCCGTGGTAACCCCCACGAAGAGACAAAAAAAAGGATGTTCCCTGATGATTGATGGATTCACATCGGCCAAGTTCGACGCCATAAAGACGGCATTCGCCGGCAACTTTGAGGCCGGAAATGACGTGGGTGCCTCCGTTGCGGTGATCCATCACGGGGAACTGGTAGTTGATCTTTGGGGAGGCCATACCGATGCAACAAAGACCATGGAATGGCAACGCGACACGCTGGTAAATGTTTGGTCGAGCACCAAAACCATGACGGCGCTCTGCATGCTGTTGTTGGTCGATCGTGGATTACTTGATGTGGATGCGCCGGTTGCGAAGTATTGGCCGGAGTTCGAAGCCAACGGTAAGGGCAATGTATTGGTTCGCCACATCATGGCGCACACCGCAGGATTGCCCGGGTGGGACGAGAAGATCGATGCTTCGGTTCTGTACGATTGGGATAAGGCCTGCTCGTTGTTGGCGGCCCAAGCCACTTGGTGGGAACCGGGCGATGGATCGGGGTACCACGCCATTACGCAGGGCTACCTTTGCGGCGAAGTAGTACGGCGCATCACAGGCAAATCCCTCGGTGATTTTTTTGCCGCCGAAGTTGCTGGACCGCTTGGAGCAGATTTTCATATCGGTACCAATGCTGCGCAGGATCATCGAGTGGTTTCGGTTATTGCGCCGGCGAGCGGGAGCATTGATTCGTTGCTTCCCGCCGATGCGCTCATCGCCCGAAGAGCTCTTGGCAATCCCCTAATGGCTGCGGAAAGTTCGTTCACCATTCCTTGGCGACGTGCCGAGATTCCAGCTGCAGGTGGACACGGGAATGCGAGGTCATTGGCTATTGCGCAGGCGCCTGTCAGCCATGGTGGTTCGGCGTTTGGTAAAAAGCTTTTGAACGCAGAAACCATGGACGTGATTTTTCGTGAACAGTGCAACGGCATCGATCGGGTGTTGCTCCAGCCGTTCCGTCACGGTATTGGTTACGGCCTCCCCGGCGAGATGATGCCGGTTCCTTCGCAGCGTGTGTGCTTCTGGGCCGGCTGGGGCGGATCGTTGATTATCAACGATCTTGAGAACGGTTTCACCTTCGCGTATGCAATGAACCGCATGCTCGACGGAACCTCCGGCGATCTTCGTGGCGCAAGTCTGTTGTTTGCGTTATACGGTGCTTTGGCCTAAGCCGTCCTAGAGGGCCGAAACTCGTCGTAAATAGCGCCTAGGAGACGAGGGATTCGTCGGGGAGATCGAACCAGCGCAGGTGTTCGAACTCGCGGGAGAGCGTGCGGAGTTCGATGCCGGTTTGCGCCCACGCCGGTTGCGAGGTCAGCCGCTCCCGCGCTTGGGTGAGGTATCCAGCGAGGGCTGATTCGGGGGCACGCACTAGGTCGACCGGCGGACGTTGGAGGTTGCCGGTGACGGGGTCATAGGAAAGTTGCGATAGGCGAAGTGGCGGTTCTACGGGGCCTTGATGGTGGCGCCACAAGCCGTTGGCTGGATTGAAACGGTATTCGGGCAGTAGTTTCCAACCGTGTTCCGCGACAAGATCAACAGCTTCGACAAGATAGTTGAACACGGTTTCTGAAATGAAGTAGTTGAAGCTCACTCGCGTCCAGCCGGGTTTGATGCCTTCGCAACCCATGGTGATCTCGTGTTCGAACTCGTGAGATCGTTCAAGGTCAATCCCAAGCAAGCGATGACCATACGGCCCAGCGCACGAGCAGCCACCCCGTGATTGGATGCCAAACAAATCGCTGAGCAGGGCCACCACGAAATTGTGATGCAGGTATTTACCAGCTGGTCGTTTCATCACGAACGACAAAATGGACAGTCGATCTGATCGCGTATTGCCCAGCACTTGCATCGCAGGATTGTTTGACCAGGCTTCGAGGGCTCTACGCCAATACGATTCCTCGTGGGTGTGAATCGTCGTTACACCAACGGCCTCTTTGAGCTGGAAGACTAGGCCGGCGCGGATCGATTCAATGATCGCTGGCGTGCCACCTTCTTCGCGATGCACGGGGTCGTCGATATAGCGATGCTCCAAGGGATTGACGTAGGCAACCGTGCCGCCACCCACCACATCGGGAACACGATTGGTTAACAGTTCACGCCGTACGACAAGCACACCCGGAGTACCGGGGCCACCCACAAACTTATGCGGACTTATTACTACGGCATCTTTGTAGGCCAACGGATGCTCGGCACACTTCGGATACATTTCTATGTTCACATAAGGCCCTGCGGCAGCGAAATCCCAAATCGATAAGGCGCTGTGTCGGTGGAGTAGATCGGCAATGTCGCACGTGTTTGAGATAATGCCGGTCACGTTGGAAGCAGCAGAGAACGAGCCAATCTTTAAGGGTCTTTCCGCGTATCGAACCAACTCTTTTTCAAGGAAGGCTAAGTCGATATGACCGTCGGCATCCTCGGGAATGGTGACCACGTCGGCGATCGACTCACGCCACGGCAACTCGTTGGAATGATGCTCAAACGGGCCGACGAAAACCACGGGTCGTTCAGCCAAAGGAATGTGTTGTGAGAGGCCGTAGCGGTCATCAAGATTGGCGGGAAGGCGAAGATTCATGACGCCGATTAGCTTGTTGACGGCCCCAGTGGCTCCTGATCCGCAGAAGATCACACACGTTTCATCGTCGCCACCAACGGCGTTGTGAATGATGGTTCGGGCATCTTCACGCAGACGGGTGGTTTGCAACCCAGTGCCGGAGGATTCGGTATGGGTGTTGGCGTAGCGAGGGAGCACTTCCTCGCGGATGTAATCCTCAATGAAGCTAAGCGCTCGTCCAGAGGCGGTGTAATCGGCATAGGTAATCCGATGCGGCCCATAAGGCCCGTCCATGACCTGGTCATCACCAATGACTGATTCACGAATCCGATCTAACAGCGCCGTGCGGTCGGGTAGGGCTTGCGCTGTAGGCACTGCGGCCGAATCAATCAAATGAGCCATACCCACAAACCTATTCCCGATTCAGTGGTGTTGACCGCTTCGTTTTAAGGTTGAGGCGAGAACCATCACCCCGCGCCGTGGACCCAAACACCACAACGCTGATTGGGCTGTTCTTCCAGCTCGCCACTTGATCTCGGATTCGGTGAAGGAGCATTTCTTTTAGAGATGCAAGTTCTTCGATGGCGTGTGCGTCTACATGAACTCGGTTCAATGAATAAAGCTTTGGCCTGGTGTATTGATCCAACCGTAACGACTTCGCTAGAGCTTGGGGAGGCGGGGACCGGGGATGCGCAGGTCGCCGCGGCGGCGGGTTACGCCGGTGGCATCGAGAATGGCAGCGAGGGGGAGGGCGTGTTTGCGGGTTACACCGAGGCCATCGCGTACTTGGGCCACGGTTACACCTTCGGGGTTTTCCGAAAGTAGTTGGGCTACTACGCGAGCAGCGGCATCAATGGTTGCTCGGGCGAAGTAGATACCCTCCTGCTCCACGATGAGCTTACGGCGAACCAATTCCCGTAGCTCGGCGCGATCCACCCCGGCGGGATCGGGAGGCGCGAATCCGGCATCAATAAGTGCACGTACGAAAACATGGTCGGCTAATGGATCCCGAACTTCGCCCTGCACCACGCGACCCTGTTCGATACGCACGCCAACATCGTGCATAAGCGGAATCACCGAACGTTCGTGCTCGCTTAACAACGCCGGATCAAGCCCGAGGGGGTCCTTCGATGTGGTAATTCGCTCCACGACCTTGGCGCGGGTGGTCTCAAGAGCCACAGGCGAAACCGCATTTCCATCGACCACCGGGCCAGTCCAGGCTTCGCCACCCGAAAGGCGATCAAGCAAATCAATTTTCACCCAACCTCGCTCATCCACCAGGTGGGCAACCCCGGCTTGCGGTTTGGCTTTGCTGGCCGGTTTCGCTGGGCTTACATCGAGCACCTCGCCACCGCCTACGGTTTCCTCGCGGCCGTGATCGCGGACAATAAAACGGTCGCCGGGTTGAAGGGTAAGGGCCACGGGGAGATGTAACCGCACGAAGCCAGAACTACCGGGGGGAACCGTCGTCGGCCCGAGAACGCGAAGTTTCACCGGGTGCTCACCGGCACCGATGTATACGGCATAGGCACCGCGACGGGAAACGTCGTGATCGAGTGCTGCCAGAGTTTGTAAGCGCGCATCGAATCTCGTGGAATGCTGCCAACGACCGACATGCACTATCGCGTCACCACGGCCCAGTTCATCATGCGAGACCCCATTGAGGTTGATGGCCACGCGATTGCCGGGCCCGACGGAGCGCACCGATCGACCGTGGGATTGCAGCGAACGAATACGAGCACTTTTGTGACCGACAATCGGGCCGACAATGTCCACGAGATCCTCGACGCTGAAAGCGCCGCCGGAAAGGGTGCCCGTCACAATCGTGCCTGCACCTTTGGCGGCAAAAGAACGGTCGATCCACATCCGTGGCCTTCCGCGATCGGTGGCCACTGGGGTGGCGGTTAGGCAGCGATCTAGCGCTTCGCGAAGGTCATCCACCCCGCGATTGGTAAGTGCGTCGATCAAGACGATTTCGGCGCCTTCAAGAAAAGTTCCAGCTACGTGATCTTCCACGTCGAGCCGGGCCAGTTCGGCCCATTCATCGTCGACCAGGCCAACTTTGGTGAGGGCGATCACACCATGAGAAACACCGAGCAACTCCAGAATGCGAAGGTGTTCTTCGGATTGAGGCTTCCAGCCCTCGGTTGCCGCAACAACGAACAAGCAGGCGTCGATAGCTCCCACACCGGCCAACATATTTTTGAGAAACCGCACATGACCGGGCACGTCGATAAAGCCAACCCCGCGACCCGATGGCAACACGCAGTGAGCGAAACCTAAATCGATGGTAAGTCCACGTTGTTTTTCTTCGGCCCAACGATCCGGATCAACACCGGTAAGTGTACGAACCAATGTGGATTTACCGTGATCTACATGGCCCGCGGTAGCAAGAACCTGAGCGCTTGGCGTCGTATCAGATCCGGCAGACATCACTCCGACCCATCGTGTTCGCCGAGCCAAAGATCCCCGTCAGTTGCTCCAAAGGTGTCACGGCCGTAAGCCTCGCCCGCAACACCGCCAACCAATGCCTCCGGGCCGATTCTGTTCCCCCTGGCAGAACCCTCGACTAATCCCGTTTGAGAAGAAGCAGCGCTTTTTGATAGCGCCACGGTGATGGCCGCAATCAACACAGCGTCATCGGCGGGATCAACGGTTCGGAGATCGCACAACGTTTTGCCGTGCTCAGAGCGCGCCGCAATTGGTAGATCGAAGCGTCGTAACGAGGCCCCGAACGCGCCATCGAGACACACACCAAACGATGGGATAGCGCGATCGGGTAGCGTCCCACCGCCGGGTACCGATGACATCGACACGCCAATGCAGCGAGGATCGCCAATCGCGGCCACAATTGCCCCGGCACGTGCGGCAAGCGAAGCAACCGAACGCAACGCCATGTCCCAGAACGGCAGGGAACGGGCCTCATTGCGGGCGTAGCGCAGCAACGTATCCTGAAGCGCGCTTAGTACCAACGAACCGGGGCGTAACGCGCGGGCCATGGGGTGTCGGGCACAACGTTCCACCAATGCGGCACTCCCGGCGATTATTCCGGCTTGGGGGCCACCCAACAATTTGTCACCGGAGAACAGAACGAGATCAGCACCTGATTGCAAGGACTGGCGGGCGCCGGGTTCGTTGCGAAGCCAGGCCAACTCGGGTGTCGCGCCGGAGGCGTCGGCCAGCCAGGGAAGCCGGTCATCAAGGAGGCCCGATCCAATATCGGCAATTACCGTCACGCCCAACGTTGCCAGCTCCGAAACGTTTACCTCTTCGGTGAATCCCACGATCTTGAAATTGGACTGATGCACCTTTAACACCACGCCAACGGGTGGTCGCGGCGATTGCATAGCGCGATTACGCAAAGCATTGGCGTAATCGGAAAGCCGTGTGCGATTCGTAGTGCCCACTTCGATCAACTCGGCTCCGGCAGCCCGTAACACATCAGGGATACGGAACGCCCCACCGATCTCCACCAATTCGCCGCGACTTACCAACACACCTTGGCCTTCGGCCAGCGCTGCCATCACCAACACGAGCGCGCCGGCACAATTGTTCACCACCAGGGCCGCTTCAGCACCACACAACCGAGCAGCAAGCGCCGCGGCATGATCGCGTCGGGAACCTCGTTTGCCCGACGCCAAATCAAACTCCAAATTGGAGGCCCGAACCGCCGTTGGGTGTGCCGCCGCCAGAGGCATTGGTGCCCGACCCAAATTGGTATGCAACAACACGCCCGTGGCATTGATGACCTGGCGCAGCAACGATCGAGCGGCAATCCCGGCGAGTCTACGTGCTTCAGCTTCAGCATCCCCCGGAACAGTGGCTACTGCAGTTCGAGCGGTGTCAACAAGCATCGAGTGCGACAGCTCAGCCAGCGCCGGATCACGTCGAAGAGCACGGGCAAGAGAATCGACCGACGGTGGATGCATCCCCCGCACACTACTTAGCAGTACGGCCCCTATTTGGTCAGTGATCGGTCACAACCCCACTGCGGCAGTTGTCTCGCACGGAAAGTACACGGTCGACGGGGTGCCTCTGCGAGGATGGAGGCAATGTTGCGTGCCATTGGTCGGGTGATCCGGCGATTCCTCAAGACCCTTCTGGTATTGATCTTCTCCGTGAGTGTTGTGCCCGCGGTCATGGTGGCTATTGCCCTGGTCATTGTGCTGTTCCTGCCGGTGCCGGTCACCATCCCGGAACGCAAAGTTCAAGCAGCGATACAACCGAGCTATGTCTACGACGCCAACGGGAACCTCCTCAAGATTTTCCGGCTCGTTGATTCAAACATCCCCGCCAAGAAGGGTGACTTTCCCAAGGTCCTTCGCAATGCTGTGGTGGCCGCCGAGGACCGGCGTTTTTATACCCACGGTGGTATCGACCTAAAAGGTTTGGCCCGCGCGTTCTCCCGCGACGTGAAATCGGGGCAAGCTGAGCAAGGCGCGTCGACGATCACACAGCAACTCGTCAAAGGGGTCTATTACCCCGATGAATCGACCGACATCGTGAAAAACGAAAACACCAACGTGATCACCGGCAACGTCAATCGAGGCTGGAAAAAACTTCGCATCGCCATAATTGCCAATCGCCTCGATCGCGAGCGTTCCAAAGACGACATTCTCTACGAATACATGAACAACATCTTTTTGGGCAATGGGGCCTACGGGATGTCGGCCGCGGCCAAGGTGTATTTCCGCAAACGCGTGCAAGACCTCACACTGTCTGAAGCGGCAACCCTGGCTGGGATCATCCCCGCGCCTTCGAAGTATGAACCCCGAGGCAATCGCAGTAGTGCTGAAATAAAACGCAAAGCCACGTTGCGCCAAATGCTCGACATTGGCTATATAACGCAACGGCAATTCGATGAAGCCATCGCCCAAGAATTATGGTTACAAGCTGACGGAGTCGCCCCAGGGGGACGACCGGCCACATTGGTGTTTCCGAAGACGGAAGTAACTACTAGGTACCCCTACTTTGTTGACTTTGTGCAAAGGTACGTGATCGCCAGATACGGCGAAGCAGCTCTCTATGGTGGGGGGCTGCAAATCAACACCACTCTCGATGTCCGCCTCCAAGATGCAGCCGAACTAACCCAAGCCAATCTCCTAAAGGGCACAAAAGCCGAGCTGGAATCCTCGATCGTTTCCGTTGAACCTCTCACTGGTTACGTTAAGGCGCTCGTGGGCGGACGGGATTTCGATGCGCCCGGCGGCAAAGTGAATTTGGCGCTTGGTGACTGCCCCTCAAAAGAAAAACTGGATCGCCTATTGGGTGGAAAGAAACCAAAACTTCCCCCACCTTGCGAAACTGATAACTACGTGGATGGTGGTGGCTCCGGTCGATCTCCTGGTTCTTCCTTCAAACCAATTGCGCTGGCTGAAGCATTTCGCCAAGGAATTCCGCAATCCCAAGTGGTAAGCGGTTCGATCTACAAGTGCAAAAAGCCTCGGACATGCACGATTCGAAATTATGAAGGCGCTGCCTACGGTGATGTCGACCTTCGACAGATGACCATCCGCTCGGTTAACACTGCCTATGCGCGCTTAGCATATGATGTGTTGGGCGTAGAGAACGTAGCCAAGATGGCCCAAAACCTTGGCATTACCTCGGCCTGGTACGATCCAAAACGGCACGGCCCTTCCTATGTACTTGGTGGTATCGACGTTTCCCCACTCGAAATGGCCGCTGCCTATTCGGTATTCGCCGGACGAGGGCTTAAAGCTTCAGCGACCCCAATTCTCACCATCACCGATGGCAACGGAAAAATTCTTGAAGACAACGTAAGTCGACAACCCACCCGTGTGTTGAGCCAAGCCGTAGCCGACAACGTCACCGATGTTCTCAGTGCCGTAGTTGCCGAAGGAACGGGCAAGAAGGCCGCGTTAGCGAATCATCCAGTTGCAGGCAAAACTGGGACCTCTCAGGGTTACGGTAACGCCTGGTTCGTGGGTTACACGCCAACGTTGTCAACGGCCGTATGGATTGGCTACCGCGACTCACCTAAACCCCTTTACAACATCAAAGGGGTTAGACGGGTTGCTGGCGGCACGCTGCCGTCGCTGACATGGTCGCGTTACATGACCCTGGCCATGCAAGGCGTTGCGACAACTGCTTTCGACGAACCCGCACCGATTATCCGTCCTGTGAAAATCTCCGCGAAAGAATTGGTGGCGAAAAAGGCGCGCGACGGAATTGACCTGGGCCCGAAACGACAACCAGAGTCAACCGGCGAACGAACTTACGTCGACGCGCTTAATCCCCCGGCACTCCGTCCGCCACAAGACCCAAACGGTCCCGAGGTTGAACCATTGCTAGGTTTACCCGTAGTAACGGCCGCACCGGTGATCACGGCCACGTCAATCGTGTCCAACGGTGTGACCATCCCACCACCACCAACCGTCCCTCCAATCGTGCTCCCAGCAATCTCCGCTCCGGCGTCACCAATCCCGACGGTTCCCTAAGCAAACACGTTCGGACGGCAATGACGGCACGCTCGTTTGAACTTCAACCGGTGATGTGCTGGTCGGGAAAAAGATCTGCTCAAGCAAACGCCACTATCTGACGATGATGCTTAGTACAGGTTTTCCGTTGCTCCGGTAAGGGTCTCCTTCACAAAACAACAGGCAGGAGATTTTGGTGCCCGATCAAGGACAAATCGCAGAGGTTGACATACTTCGTGCCTTCCTGTCTGCTTCCGAAGCGGCCTTAGCGCTTGTGAGTAATGACGGCACGATCCGTTATACCTCGGAACGGGCGCAAAGCCTCTATGGAACCTTGTTGGGGCCTTTGGTCGGACGAAAGATATTTGAGCTCGTCACCGAACCCAGCGCGAAACTGTTGAAGGCCCATTTCGCCAACATGGTCGCCAACGAAATGCCACGGCTAGAAATTGCGTTGCCGCTTGACGGGTTGACTAATCGTACGGTTCGGTTCGAAATCATAAACGGGCATAACAATGGCGCTCTGAACGGATTTGTGATGTTCATGCGCGAAATCGTCGAAGCCCCACTGTCACAACACGGGCAAGAACTTCGCCCCAAAATTGAAACGCTACTCAGCAAAACGCTGGAAAGGTTCGCCAACTCTTCAATAGGCAGTACCGAACGCGACCTCCACGAGAGTCTCGGAGGCTTTTGTGAACTCGCTGGAATCGAACGGGCAATGTTGTGGGTTCTCGATGAATCGGGACGAATGTTTTTGCCGGAAAATGAAGTACACAACATCGATGTACTCCCCCTAGACGGCTGCGCCCCAAACCTTCCCCTAATGGTGGTCAAAAACCATGCACCGGCACTTTTGGATGGCGCTTGGATAGTTGCTACTCAAGACAACTGTTTTGCCCCGCTACTCAAAGCAGTAGAGGTTCCCGACCTTCCGCCGATAACTCAAATCACCTTTGCGCCGCTGCTCTGCGACGGGCACCTCGTTGGTTTGCTTTCGCTTAACGCAACGGATTTTTCCACCATGTGGTCGGAACATTCAAAGTCTTATGTTGACAGTGTCACGTGCATCTTTGGCAATGCTCTCAGTCGTAGAGAAGCAGAACGAGCTTTGGCCTATCAAGCTCTCCACGATTCACTTACTGGCCTGCCTAACCGATCCTTACTCCTCGACCGTTTGCGCGTTGCCTTAGCGCGAAGTGCCCGCACAACTGACAACGTTTGCGTAATGCTTATCGATCTTGATGGCTTCAAACAGGTAAATGACACCCTTGGCCATGCAGCTGGCGACGAATTTTTGCAAACCATTTCGCAGCGTCTCGTTGACACAATGCGTGACGCGGATTCTGTTGCCCGTTTGGGAGGCGACGAATTTGTGATCGTGGCCGAAACCGCCACCGATGAACTCAATGCCCGCATTGTTGCCGACCGCGTTTTGGAAGTTCTTCGCCAACCCGTACGCGTTGGAGACACTGATCTTCTGGTTTCGGGAAGCGTGGGGCTCGTTGTTGCCAACGCCAGCCATGATCGCACCCTCGACGCCGGATCGTTACTCCGCAAGGCCGATATCGCCATGTACCGAGCGAAAACCGGTGGGCGAAACCGAGTAGAGGTCTACAGAGAGGAAATGGATCGAAGGGTGACGTTTAGTGTCTGAGCAAGCCTTGGCACACAACTGCTAAGCGCAGGAAACGTCCGTGGTTCGGGAGCGGATTCGCCTGTAGAAAGTGCGATAGCAACTCGTCATCCAACCGGGGCAGCAGCACTCGGTTGCTCGGGTCCGGCGCCAGTCACCTGTCCATTCGGGCACTTCAGCACCTTGTCACAAGCGGCTGTGACCGGCGGAGCAAACCACACGCCGTCGGAGGCAAACCCAAACGGTGAATAGCTCTTCGAGAGGACAGCGACGACCTTACCGGTGCCGTCAAGTAACGGACCGCCTCGAAATGCTGTTCCCAGCGCAGCAGAGTGTTGCACGCCCGAGGTGCTCACGTCGGCAATAAATCCGTTTGTAACCGCACCACCAGCCGTACCAAATCCCGAAACGGCAAAAACTTGCGTGCCTACCTTCGTACTGTCACTTTTGGCCCATTGAAGCTTCGGCAAGCTACCTTTTTGGACGATAAGCAGCGCAATATCTTTGTCTGCTTGCCAACTCCACAAAGTAGCTGTGGTTTGGGTCGTGTCTTGCTGCAACAAAATCTCCGGGCCAGGTCGCACGATCGAGGCACGCACAACGGACAACGACGTAAGCAGGAACGACTTTTCTGCATCCGAAGCCACGACGAAAGCCGTCCCCACTGTGGCCTGACCAGCTTCGTCAAAGGTTCGTATTGACCACAAAGACGGTTGAGCGTCACGCAAAATTTGAGCCAGGGTGTCGCCAATGGCCGCTTGGCGCAAAAGAGGCTCTAGTTCCTGCTGAATACGAAAGCGCGCATTGGTTCCTTCTGCGTTTACCGCTGCGACGCCCTTTGAAATCGTGGTGCGCAAACCTTTTACTTGAGCATCGGAAACATCGCGTCGATAGGCGTAGTTCATGTAAAGCGCAGTGCCACTAGCTGCCGCTCCAATGCCTGCGGCCAAGATCAGCATTGACACTCCCAGTACCGAACGAGGCAGCAAACGCATCTTTGGTTTTGGGCGCCGCTTCGCTCTGGCTTTCTCGGCAGACTTTCGTTGACGGCGGCTTGGTTTGGGGCTCTCCGGGGAGGTGAGCCGGGAGCTTGCTTGGTTTGTCGTGCTTGTTGTGCTTGTTGTGCTTGTTGTGCTTGGCGTGCTTGATCGGGTCCTGGAGGACGAGGCCTTTGCTTCCTTGAGTTTGGAGCGCCTCCCTCCCACTTTTGTTCGCTCAGTGAGTTTGGAGCTCGTTACCCCTTTTCGTCCGTCACGATTGCCAACGCCATGCTTACTTTCAACAAACGGGCCTGCTTCGGCCAAAGCTTCAGAAGTTGCAACCTGTCCGCTGGAACGAATCGAGGCCGGATTCGTGGCGTGGGGAGCACTACTACTCACTCGGGGTGACGAATCTGCGGTCCCGATCGCCGACGCCCAATCCGGCTCGGCTGTTGTGTTGGCGAACCAATCGCCCTCATCGCTGGTCGTCATGGGAAAGACGCTAGCTGTCGACACCGACAGAATCCGTGCACGCCCGTGTCCCGAGGCCAGTTTCATTGAAGTTGGGCATCCTCGCAGTACTTCACGTCGTGAAGGAACCTCCCGGGGCCCGGTTAACAAGTTGAATTGAGAAACCTAAGGGGCTGAGCTGCAACAACGTTCAGTTTTGTGTGCCCACTACAAAACAAGGCAATTGCAGGTCAAGGTAACGGCCCTCCTGGTCGATGATTGATACGTGGTTCCTGACTCGCTTCCGGCTAGCTCTTGGACGAGCGCGCCCGATACAGGGTTTGATCCGGCTGAACCCGCCTGGAGAGATGACCCAGAAGTTCGCGCTATGGCGGGTCCGAGCGATGAGTTCGATACGGGGTCAGCACCACCGCATTTGCGCCACACCGAAGTACTCGTTGCCGGGGTAAAAGCAACCGTTCCCCTGTCCCGCTCCGATGCGCTGGTCGCCGGTTTCATTGTGCTTGACGCCGACCGAGCCGCAGAGTTGGGCTCTCCAAATGATGCTGCGCCTGTAGATCGAAGCGACGATGCTGTTGCTGATTGGCTCCGAAATTTGTCCCGTGACTGTTGGACACGCAAAGACACGTCGCAGGCCAAAACGGTTCAGGAATTGTCCCGAGCTCAACCGTCGCAAACCGTTGGCTCCTACACAC
>JAYUVJ010000119.1:0-2163 GCA_043754155.1 Acidimicrobiia bacterium | reverse complement strand
AACCGCATTGTTGAGCCAGGAACTCCGGCGAGGTCGTCTCAAAAGTCGCCTCTAGATACAACTGCGTACGCGAGACTATTCGCCTTCTATGAGCGATATCTCCGCCCCAGCAGCAACATTGTCACCAGACGCATCGGCCTCTCCTGTTGATTCCGGTGCGAGTCTCCGATCCGGCTTGCCGGTCGGAAAAAGACTCACTGACGGGACTCGAAGCGAAGCGGAGAAGGGGCCCGTCAGCATTGAAAGTCCGCTGACGATTCCTTACCGTTTTGAGCCGACGACCAATTCTGCTGCCATCGTCGAGAAGCATGCCGCCCTTGAAGCCGGTGCCGAAACGGGCGATATCGTCACCATCGCCGGACGTTTGATGCTGCGACGCGGCCAGGGCAAGTTGGCCTTTGGTCAGCTCCAAGACGGTGCCGGACGGATTCAGTTGTTCGCCCCCGCTGATATCACCCCCAACTTCGACGAGTTCGTTGCGCTGCAACTTGGCGACTGGATTGGCGTTACCGGCGAGGTGATGACGACCAAGAAGGGCGAGATCAGCGTAAAGGTCACGTCTTGGGTGGTGTTGGCCAAGGCGAAGCGCCAGTTCCCCGACAAGTTCCATGGACTTACCGATACCGATACGCGCTACCGTCAACGTTATGTGGACTTAGTGGTTACCCCGGAGTCTTCCAAGACCCTGCGGAATCGTTCAAAGGCCATTTCGTTGATGCGACGTTGGCTGGAAGACACCCATCAGTTCATGGAAGTGGAAACTCCGCTTCTGCACACCATTCCTGGCGGTGCATTGGCCAAGCCGTTCAAGACGCATCACAACGCTCTGGATATGGAACTGTTTCTCCGTATTGCCCCAGAGTTGTACCTCAAGCGTTTAGTGGTTGGCGGTTTCGAGCGGGTCTACGAAATCGGGCGAGTGTTCCGCAACGAAGGCATTTCACCGCGCCACAATCCCGAGTTCACCATGATCGAGTTGTACGCCGCGTATTGGGATTACAGCGATCAAATGTCGTTGGTGGAAAACCTCACGGCGTATTTGTCGATGGCCCTCAACGGCACGACGGTTATTCAATACGGTGATCGCGAATTGGATCTCACCCCACCATGGCCCCGTCGTTCTTTGGCTGAGCTGGCTTCGATCGCTGTTGGCCGGCCAGTGGATTTGAACACGCCATTAGAAGATATGCGCGCATTGTGTCGTGAGCACGGAGTGGACGTGAAGGATGGGTACGGCGTGGGCAAGTTGTTGTTGGAGCTGTACGAGAAGACCACCGAGCACACGTTGTGGAATCCCACCCACGTAGTCGACTATCCAAAAGAAGTTTCGCCACTGGCCCGCGATCACCGTTCGATCCCGGGTATGACGGAGCGTTTTGAAACCATCGTCGGTGGACGCGAACTGTGCAACGGCTACTCAGAGCTCATCGATGCCGACGAGCAGCGCGCCCGTTTCGAGGATCAAGTTCGTCAGTCTGCATACGATGACGAAGCCATGGCCATGGATCACGATTACCTCCGCGCCCTCGAATACGGCCTAGCCCCCACCGGAGGCCTCGGCATCGGTATCGACCGCCTCCTTATGCTCCTCACCAACACTCAAACCATCCGCGACGTAATCCTCTTTCCCACCCTGCGCCTAGAAACCTTCGAGTAGAGGTCGCAAGGGCGTTGACGGAGCCGATGTGTTTGGTCTTTGCTGAATTCGTGTGCGGATGCGGCTGGTTTCTGCCGTAGCAAAATCAGAAAAGGCGAAGTGGAATTGTCTAACCGGAGATTTGGTCCGTCAGTAGTCGAGCACGCGCCGAACGACCGTCTCAACTCGTTGGGCATCAACCAGCCCGACGAATCCCAGTGGAGAGCGGAGACGTTTCTTACTGATGGATCGAATCATTTCGCATTGCACGTAGCTCAGCTCGTTGAGGCCATTTGCAGAGTCTGGTTCGATGTCAACGTGAAACGAAATGCCTCGCCGCACGGTGGTCAACGGCAGAACAACCACGAACGGAAGATTGTCCCCGTAAAGGGCCGACGGACCGATAATGAGGGCCGGACGATGGTAGGCCGGCTCTCCTCGGTAAGGATCGCCGAAATCCACCATCCAAGTTTCGTTAGGCGATGCCATCAGAGGCGGCCAGGTCAAAGTCTGCGAGGTACGAGTCC
>JAYUVJ010000118.1:0-2672 GCA_043754155.1 Acidimicrobiia bacterium | reverse complement strand
GATGGTTTCCACGATTCGGTCGCTCGGGACCAAGCCCACCACATTGGAAATTGAGCGCGCCGGAAAGCGCAAGACAGTTGTGGTGACTCCAATGGTTGTTGATGGGGAAGTTCGACTCGGAATTAATGCCGTCACTTACGACCTCGCAAAGCGTGATTCTTTTGTCGGAGGTACAAAGCGCTCGTTCGCTCGGGTTGGCGAGTTGCTGCCCGGAACCTTCACTTCCTTAAAGACTTTTTTTGCGGTGTCTAACTTGAAGAAATACGGGTCCAAAGTTGTACAGGCCGGGACTCCCGCGTCGATTGCTGCTGCGCAAACTGACGAGGCGCGAATGATGTCGCCGATTGGTACAACCGACGTTCTTGCTGCGGCGGCGAGGGAGAACGTTCGCTGGTTCCTAGAGATCTTTGCGGCTATCAATGTATTTGTGGGGGTATTCAACATGCTGCCCCTCCTTCCGCTCGACGGCGGACATGTTCTGGTGGCTACTTACGAGCGCCTGCGGTCTTTTGGCGGGCATCGACACCGGGTTGATGTTCGTAAATGGTTGCCAGTCACCTACGTTGTAATGAGCGTGATGTTGCTCATTGGGCTTTCTTCGATCTACTTGGACCTACGAAGCCCCGTCAAGCTGTTTTAAGCCGCTGAAGCTTGTGCGTGGCTGATGGCTTGGCCATGTGGGCGGCGGCGAAGCCCGAGGTGAAGAAAAACGCGGCCCTCGAGCGAAATGCAGGGAGGAATGCAGGTAGATCGCAAGCATTGGATCTGCACTAGGTGAAGAATAGATTCATGCTTCGCAGCTTCCCTCGCCGTGTTACCCGCCAAATTCAGGTTGGAAAGGTTGCCGTTGGCGGTGATGCTCGGATCACTGTGCAGTCGATGACCACCACCAAAACCGCCGATGTTGAGGGAACCCTGGCCCAGATCTACGCGCTGGCGGGCAACGGTGCCGATATTGTTCGCTGCACCTGCAATGACGTGGAGGCGGCAGAAGGTTTGGCGCGCATCGTTCCGCGGTCACCGGTGCCGATAGTTGCCGACATCCATTTTCAGTACAAGCTCGCGCTTGCTGCGTTGGAGGCTGGGGTGCAATGTTTGCGTCTCAATCCCGGGAACATTCGTAAAGCCGAGCACATTCGGACGGTGGTTCGGGAGGCGAAGGACCGTGGGGTGCCGGTCCGCATCGGGGTCAATGGCGGTTCGTTGGATCCCGATATAGAAGCAAAGTACGGCCAGACGCCTGAAGGCCTGGTGGCATCTGCCATTCGAGAGCTGTCGTATTTCCAAGAAGAAGACTTCCACGATGTGAAAATCAGCGTAAAGGCCTCAAACCCGGCGCTCATGATTGAGTCATATCGTCTGTTGGCTAACACCGTGGACTACCCGTTGCACCTTGGGGTTACTGAGGCCGGTCCGTTGCCCGGTGGTTTGGTGAAGGCCACAGCGGGGATCGCTACCTTGCTGGCCGAAGGTATTGGCGACACGATTCGGTATTCGCTTACCGCAGATCCGGTGGAGGAAGCTCGGGCGGGTCGTCAGCTGCTGGAATCGCTGGGTCTGCGCGACAGGGTTGGACTGGATCTCATTGCCTGTCCGTCCTGTGGCCGCGCCGAGATTGATGTGATTAAGGTGGCAGAGGAAGCTCAAGAAGCGCTGCGAGACCTTAAAATTCCCATCCAGGTCGCCGTGATGGGTTGCGTAGTTAACGGTCCGGGCGAGGCCGCTTCAGCCGACGTGGGGATTGCCGCAGGCCGGCATCGTGGCCATTTGTTCGTGCGAGGCAAAGTGGTGCGCGTGGTGCCAGAAAGCGAGATGGTTTCGGCGTTGGTGGCTATGGCTAAAGAAATCGCTGCCACATCGATTGATGAAGTGCTTTCCCATGCCGACGAGGGCGCGGCCGATGAGGCGGAGAAGGATCGCCGATTGTTGCTCGGGGAGAAGGGTGACGATGCCAACGATTCGGAGACCCGGGTGCAGATAATTAAGAAAACCGTCTCTGGTTTGTAGCGTCGTGCGCCCACTGTTATTCGTCGAGCTTGACTCATGAAGACCGATTGGAACCCGATTCTTTCGGCCGAGCTAGCCAAGCCTTATTGGTCTGAGCTGCAAGCGTTTGTCGCTGCGGAACGAGCAGTGGGGGAGGTCTACCCAGCCAAGGACTACGTGTTCTCGGCTTTTCATCTCACCCCGTTCGCGGACGTGCGGGTGGTGATTTTGGGTCAGGATCCTTATCATGGGCCTGGTCAAGCGCAGGGGTTGTGCTTTTCCGTTCAACGAGGAGTGGCTACGCCTCCGTCGCTAATTAACATTTACAAGGAGTTGGCAGCCGACGTTGGCTGTGTGGCGCCCAAACACGGGAACCTCGAAGCCTGGGCCACGCAAGGTGTGCTGCTGTTGAACACCACCATGACCGTGCGGGCACATGAAGCGAACTCGCATCAAAAGCGGGGCTGGGAGACCTTTACTGACGCTGTGATTGATGCGTTGGCTGCCAAGGAAGAGCCGGTGGTGTTCATCCTGTGGGGAGCGGCGGCGCGAAAAAAACGTTTGCGCATCGAAGCGATAGCCCCTGGTCGACATCTGTGCTTGGAATCGGCGCACCCATCACCCCTCTCAGCCCATAACGGTTTTTTTGGCTCTCGGCCATTTTCTGCCACTAATCAGGCATTGGT
>JAYUVJ010000117.1:0-2812 GCA_043754155.1 Acidimicrobiia bacterium | reverse complement strand
TAAGCCGGGTTCCCGTCATACAGCACCACGGTGGCGCCAACGCTCAGTGCACTTACGATCCAGTTCCACATCATCCAACCGGTTGTAGTGAACCACGAGACCCGGTCACCAACGCCAACATTGGCATGCAGGCCGTGCTCGGTGAGATGTTTGAGCAAAATCCGTCCAGCCCCGTGGGTTATGCACTTGGGCTTGCCAGTCGTCCCCGACGAATACAACACATACAGCGGATGGTCGAATGGAAGCTGTTCGAAGACGTGCTCTGCGTTGCGGTGAGGGCCAAGCCAGGTGTCCCAATCCCCAGTCATGACCACCCGACGAAGCGAGGGGAGTGCGGCGGAAACCGAAGAAACGCGGTCGCAAATGTCGAATGTTTTGCCGCCGTACTGGTAATCGGAACAGCTAACGAGGAGGGACGGTTCAATCTGGCCAAACCGATCCAGGGCCCCAGCCTCGCCGAAATCGGGAGAAACCGAAGACGAAATAGCCCCGATCGCGTTTGCAGCGAGAAGTAGAACAAGTGCGTGAATGCCAGCAGGTAGCCAAAGGGCTACACGGTCACCAACACCTAAACCCTCGGCTCGAAGCGCGGCAGCCGCAGCCGCTACCTCCGAGCGAAGCTCAGCCCAGGAAAGCGCCATGCGAACACCCGATTCGTTGATGGTCACTACCGCTTCGGCGCTTTCGTCGGCTCCTCGGCCCTGCAAGAGGTTTTCAGCATAGGAAAGCTGCGCTTCTGGAAAAAAGCGGGTGTCACGAAGATCTGGACTCTTGGTGAAGTTGCCGGACGACAGCGTTTGGGCACCTTGTTCGCCCAGCACGCCGAATCGATTCCACACCGAGGACCAAAACTCCCCAGGCTTAGTTACCGACCACGTGTGGAGTGCCTCGTACGACCCACCGAAATCATCGATCCATTTGGCGAGTTCTGTCGATTTGAGTTGGTCACGGGAGGGACGCCACAGTGGTTTGGATTTGGCCATAGAAAAATAAGATAAGCGATGTCGGAGCGAAAAAGCCCTTCGTTCAGGCGGAAACTGCAAGCGTTTACAAGAAATCACGACTGACGTGGTTAATCTGAATTTGTGATGTGACCATCTTTAACGTGGATCAAAAAATTGACCAGACGGTCTAGTATCTGGGCTTTGAGAGGAGTAGGGTTCACCACGACAAAAACTTCGGTTTTGGTTCATCAAAAGAAAAGTTTTGAGTCCCCAAAAAGGGTCTCTTTCGGTTCCTTTGGTGTCGCCTGACCAGCAGAAATGCTGGAAAGACACTCTATCGGTGCCCTCGTGGGGAGCACTCAACACTTCGTTGAGTATTGGCACTAGCTGGCGTGGCATCAACCCACTACTGAGCCACAGCCTGGAGGATCGCATCTCATGCTGACAACCATTCGCAATCACTGGAATGAACTCGATTGGCGGGAAACCGCCACTTGTAGGGATCTGGATCCTGAACTGTTTTTCCCTGTCGGGGTAACCGGCATGGCCATCGAACAAATCGATGCTGCCAAAGCGTTTTGCAACACCTGTGACTCGAAAGGAGCATGTCTTGAGTTCGCGATAACCACAAACCAGGAATACGGGGTTTGGGGCGCAACAACCGAAGACGAACGACGAGTACTTCGCAGGGTATGGCGAGCAGAAGTTCGCCGCCAACGAGTTGCTTCGTAAACAAACTGAAGCAAAACGCGCCAGGGCCGACTTCGTCAGCCAGCAAGCAACCGCTTAACAAGTTTCGAAGATGGTCGGCCCTCGTGGGCCGATCATTTTCACGTTACAGGGCCAAGTTAACAATCAACTTCTTGTTGTTGCCTTGGCGCTTAGCCAGGCCAAGGTGCTTACTGCTCCGACACCCGACCACTTTCTACGCAAAGCTTCCGGTTCACGGCGACGGCATCGAGCATTCGTCGATCGTGGGTAACTAGGAGCAGCGTGCCCTCGTAGGTGGCAAGGGCAGATTCAAGTTGTTCAATTGCCACTAAATCCAAGTGGTTAGTCGGCTCGTCGAGCACCAGACAATTCACCCCCCGAGCTTGAAAGAGAGCCAAGACTGCACGCGTACGCTCTCCGGGAGAGAGCGTTGAGGCACTTCGGTGAACGTCATCGGCACCCAAACCGAACTTCGCTAGCAACGTACGAATATCGGCCAGCGTCAGCTCGGGCAGCTCCTGGCGTACGGCATCGAGAAGTGTTTGATCGTTGTCGAATCGGTGGCGTGCCTGATCCAACTCGCCGATCGCTACGCCGCTCCCACTTTGACGAGACCCGTGAGTAAGTTCGAGCCGACCCAGTAGCGCCGCCAGCAGGGTTGATTTTCCCGAACCATTTGATCCGGTAATGGCTATGCGATCGCCAGCAGAAACTTCCAGGGTGACAGGTCCAAGGGAAAACGAGTTGCGCTGGACCACCGCACCAGTAAGTGCGCATACAAGTGAACCTGAGCGAGACGCTGAAGCAATCTCGTACTGCAACTGCCAGACCTTACGAGGCTCATCCACCACATCAAGCCGTTCCGCCTGACGTTCTAGGCGCCTGGCCTTGCTCGCCATTTTCTCGGTCGATTCCGCCTGTTTCTTGGCTCCGATCTTGTCGTTGTCAGTCTTGCCTTTCGATGCTTTTGCCGCACCGGCATAGGTCCAATTACGCACGGTACGAGCCCGGTCGACAAGATCGGAACGGACGGAGTCATAGTCTTCAAATGCTTTCCGGGCGTGCCGGCGAGCAACTTCGCGCTCCATCAGATAGGCGCCAAATCCGCCGCCAAACAACGCAGACCGTTTCTCGATGGGATCAAGCTCCAACACATC
>JAYUVJ010000116.1:0-7035 GCA_043754155.1 Acidimicrobiia bacterium | reverse complement strand
GGTCTTTCCCACACGAAACCTTTGCCGTTCACGAACCACGTGCGGTTTGCCCAGCGTTCGCCTTCGGTAACGTTCGGTAACTCCGTCGCAATGACGGTGACTTCTTCGAAACTCATCACGCCGCGAAATCTACAGGCCCGAGATGCAAGTCGCCACTAAAATTAATGAACGTAATCGTTACGCGCAATCAGACCGGTGGCATTCCGGATCCAAGACAAAAACCTCCAAGCTCCGAGAAACCCGACCAGAAACAACCGCTATTTGCCAGAGGCTGATTCGGCTTCGCGTTTGAGGTTGGCGAGGCCTTCGGCGAAATCTTTGCCGATCATTTTGTCCATGCTCACGAAAACGCTCATGACTTTGCTGATCAGTTGGTTCTTCCCGCTCATGGTCCACGTCACTTGATTGGCAAGGCCAGAAGGCTCAATCGAAAACTGCACGGTGCTTTCCGATTTGAACGGCTTCAGGAACGCCATAGCAATGTTCACCTGTGAAGACGGCGTGGCGCTGCTGATGGTCATCGAACCGGCACCGGCCTTCTTGTTCCCCTTCCACGCATAACTGGCCCCAGGCCCACTCGTTGGTCCGCTAAACGTCTTGTTCATGGCCGGATCAAGTTTCTCAAACGGTGACCATGCCGCCCACTGGTGAAAGTCGTTGACTAACCCAAAGATCCGATCGGCCGAGGCGTGAATGGTCGTGGACCGCGACACGCCGAATGTTTCCGGCTTCCGTGACGCCACCGCAAAGAGTGAACCAATCGCAGCAACGATAAGTGCAAGTACATATGGCATGAGATCTCGTTTCAAAAGTGGACTACAGCCCTATCGTACGACCCAAGACCGAATTCGGTTCCAGTCACGCCCAAATGACCAAAACAGCACCTACCGCTGGAGTTTTCGTACTAAACCGGAAAGTTCTGTCAGCGCCGAAAGTTCAGTGTTGACCAGCGAAATCACATGACCGTCAACCACTCGACCCACAACGGCACCTAATTGGGATCGGGCCGCAAACGTGCGTCTCCGTCCGCCCACCGAAGCGGCTTTACGGACCATGACCGACAGCAAGAACCCAGCCAGCCCACCAACCAACGCCAGCAGAGTGGGTAACGGGAATGCGCCAAGCTTGGGTGTGGGCGGCTCAGGAACGCGGAACCACCCCAGGGCGAACAACACTCCCAGCCACACCAACCCGGCTACAAGAGCCACCGTGAACAGGCTCTGCAACACGCCGACGACGGTCCACCAGCGAGCAGGCGAAACCGGCAGGGTCGTGGTGCCAATGGCTCGATCGATCTCGTCGGGCAGATCAGACAAAGAACTTTGAACGGTACCGTCGATCCGTTGCACCCAAAGCTCGGGTAACCCTTCTGCCGACGAGGCCACCAAATCCCGTCCTGCACTGGCCAGGGCTGCATTGGCGAGCGAGGACGCAGCGGGTAACGACGAGCGGCGAACGGAAATCGATTCGATCGTGGCCACCACCGAACCAGAACCCGGACCATCCGAGGAGGATGACGATGAACCAAGGCCCAACCGTCGTAACGGATCAGGCTTCAAGCGTTTCATCCAACGCACTGGCGGCCAACCAGCTTGCAGCGATGCCCGATAACGATATGCATCACCCACTGCATCCGCGGCAGCATCAATTCCAGAAACGTCGATGGCAGCATCAATCATGGTGGATCGAGCACCCTTGGCTACCTGGCCAGGCGTTGCATCCCCGGTGGCACCGAAAAGTTCGCTGGCCACCCAGTCCACATCGGCGTCGATGCGTTTCACCACGGCCCGGCGCTCGGCCACACGTGCACTTAGTTCCCTGCGCAAATCGTTGACACCTTCGCCGGTTTTTGCCGAGGTAGGAACAACACGTACACCTACGAATCCATCGTCAAGCAACAGCTTCTGCAAATCCGCTATACATAACCGACGCTCCTCCGCACTTAACCGGTCAATCTGGTTCAGCGCAACCAGGGTGACGGCACCATGACCGGCAAAGCGTTGCAGGTACTCCTCATGCAGCGCTGCATCGGCATACTTCTGTGGATCGACCACCCAACAAAACACATCCACAACTTCTACGAGCCGCTCCACTTCACGCTTATGCGCCGACGCTGTGGAATCGTGGTCGGGAAGGTCAAGAAGAATCAAACCGTCAAGCTCGCCGGTATCAAGGTATGTGTTCCCCGCCGCATTACCGCTGACATTAAAGGTTTTGTCCGTCTCAGTGACTACTTTGTTTGCCTTCAAGGCCGCATCCGGAGAACCATCAGAACCATCAGAACCATCAGAACTTGCGGACTCACGCGAACCATCTGCGGTTGCAGCACCTGAGCCCAAACGATGTCGTTGCCCGATGGCTAACCAATCCAATAGCGACTGGCCGCCCTCACCGAACACCGCGGCACGGGCAACCGACGTTGTAGGCCTAATCGCACTCGACGGCGCCAAATCGGCACCAGCAAGTGCATTAAACATCGACGACTTTCCGCTACCGGTCGCCCCCGCTAATGCCACCACAGTAAAGCTTGTTCCATGACCCAAACGCGCCGCAGCATTGGAAGACAACGCTTCCGCCCGATCTGCCACATCAGTAGGAAACCGCCCGGCACCGGTTTCAAGAACTTCATCGAGCAGCAACAACCTCGAACGTAGCTGATCGGCTGATTCGAAACCGTCGCCCCTAACCGCACTTTTGGAACTATCAGTGCGCAGAACATTACGGAAGCTCACTTCAACGCCTTCTTCAGTGCCGACAAATCTTCACGCAACAACTGACCGGCATCGGCATCAATACCAAGCGCACGTAGTTCTTCATGGAATCGGGCCTTTTCCGTGGCGTAGAGCGCCGTTACCCGTTGTTCGAGATCCTCGCGGGCCGCACCGGCCATCTTTCGAAGGTTCTCATCACCTAGCAAGGCTTCGAGCATGGCATGACCTGCTGCACTCGCCCCACCAGCAACGGCAACCTCTCCCCCACTTAAGCCACCGGTATGGGAAAACACCAACATCATCAACACCGCCGAAACACCGTTCACGCCGAGCGAAAGCACACGAGCCGTCATCCGACGCTCCGCACCCCTCGTACGAACCACTTCGAGAAGGCTGCCCTGCCACTCTCGTACTAGCTTCTCCGTAGCTAACGGCAACGCTGCCGACGACCGTCCAAGCTCAGCCGACACTCGCTCGCGCAGTGGTTCCCGATCCGGCGTGCCGGTCAGAGAGGAACCCGCTGGCGGGACTCGAAGCGCAGCAGAGTAGGGGCCCGAAGGATTGAACAAGGGTGCCATCATGGGGTTGGCCATCCACTGCGCATACGATTTGGCCGCCGCCTCATCACTATGTGCACGTATTAGTGATTCAACAACGCCCTCGACCGTGCCGTTCAATTTCTCTGCTGTTTTCGGCCGACCGGTGAGCGCACCTGCGATGACATCTCGGAATCTGCCGATGCCGGTGCGCAGCTGCCGGAGCAACTCGCCCGTTCCCACAAATTCTTCCCAGCGAGCTAGAACTTCGCCCCGAAGAACGGAACCTTCGGCAATGGCAGCACGAACGGCATCGGCAGCGTTGGCATAGTTTTCGTCGACCGAACCCGTGAACGAGTAGACCAGCGCTGCTTGATCGTCAGCAATCTTGGCTAACGACTCACCACGCACCAACAATTCAGTTAAAGAACCGCGAAGCGAACGACGAACCGCAGCCATACGAGCATCGTGATCAGAACCTAAGTGCTCCAACCATTCGCGCAATGGTGCCACCGTGGCTTCGGGTAAACGGCTACCTTCGAAATCCTGCTCATCGACCCGAAGAATCGCTACTTCACCGAGACCGTTTTCCTTTAGCAAAGTTGCAAGGTGTGCCGAGACTTGGGCGCGAGCTTCTGGCGGCACACGGTTCAATACCAACACCATGGGTGTATCGCGATCGCGGGCTTGTTTGAGGAAGCTCCACGGCACGGCATCGGAATAGCGCGCGGCGGTAGTTACGAAGACCCACACGTCGGCAGCAGCGAGAAGTTGCGTGGCCATGGCTCGGTTCTCGGCGTCGACGGAATCGAAATCCGGCGCGTCGAGTAAAGCAATTCCGGCGGGCAACGAAGTGGATGAAACCAGGCGAATCTCCCGACCCATCTCGCCGTGCTCAGCCTCTGAGCCTGTCACCCGGGCCAAGCCGGGCAGAATCCCGCCGGTGCTAAACCACGCCACTGAATCAGGGTGATGCACCAGTACTGGACAACGAGTAGTTGGACGCAGCACGCCGGAGCGCGAAACGTCGGCGCGGAGAACACTATTTACCAACAGCGACTTTCCAGAACCCGTTGAACCGCCCACCACCACTAGCGCCGGCGCGTCAAGGTTGGCCAAGCGCGGCAGCACATGATCCTCAAACTGGCGAACCATGGCCTCGCTATCGACACGAGCTTCCGTCGCACCGGCCGTAGCTAAAGGAAACCGAAGGGCCACCACACTGTCTCGAACTGCGAGAGCTGCTTGTTGTATCAAGGTTGACCCTCCGGGCCGGTCCCATTTCCTTTGGGCTGACTGTCGAACGCCATCGCGTGCGTACGGGCACGAGCACGTCCGGCCGACCACTGAACGATCGGTTGTTCAAGCATCGCGTAGCTCGCCCAGGCCAGGACAAACGTAACCGCGACGGAAAGGAACCAGCCACCATGAACATTTCCGAAATACGCTGCAGCAACCACATGAAAAAGGTACAACCCATACGACCGCTGGCCGATCGCTACGGCAACTTTTGTACTAAGCAGCCGGGAAATTGGGGCTTTTGATGAAGCTTCGATCGCGGTAAACACGATAAAACTGCACAAAAGCGATACTAAGCCGAGACCCGGACCAAGCATCCAACCTGGCGAGTCCGCTGGCTTCGCTTTGCTACCGAAGATGCCAGCGATCACTAGCAACCCACACGCGGGCCCCAGCCACCGAGAAGCACGATTGGTATGTGCGCGTAGTTGCGGAAAGCCGTGCCAAACAACGGCCAAGCCCGCGCCGAGAAAGAGCGATTGAGCGCGAGTATCGGTGGTTAGATACAAACGAAGAAACGAGGCGTGACGCACCCACAGCAACGTGCACCACAACGCGCTCGCTGAAGTTAATGCCCCCACCCCAAGGAGGACTTCCTGAGGTTTGTAACGTGACCAAGCCCACAGCAAAGGAGCCGGCCAGATCAGATAGAACTGCTCCTCCACCGAAAGCGACCAGAGCGCCCCCCAGCCCTGTCCTCCCAGCGGGTTGTCCGGCATACGCCGCGCGCTTACTAGGTTAAACACGTAAAACAGCGCCGAGGCCAAAGCCACTCCCGTTTCCCTCCCACTGATATGCATGCGAATGTTATTAATAACCAGAAGCAGCAGACAGAGCAACAGGGCGGGCAGCAGCCGAGCAGCTCTTCGTTTCCAAAATGCCGCCAAATTCACACCACCGGTAACGCGGTACTCGGTGATTAGGCGTTGGGTTATCAAGAACCCGCTCAACACAAAGAACAGTGTTACGCCTACATACCCAGCAGTAAACCAGGAGAACCTTCCAGCGCTTGCAAGACCGGGAGCCGGGCCGTAGTTGTGCGACATCACCATCAGCACGGCAAGCGCCCGCAGACCATCCAGGCCACGAAACCGTTCGCTTACCGCGACAACCTCGGATCTCTCGCTTCCCACCAACTTATCCTTGCAAAGTTCCCTTACTGTTGCGTTGTTCGAAGAATCACTCCGGGAAATGACAGGCGACTGGGTGCCCGGCACCACGATCAATCAATGCGGGTTCTTCAACCGCACAGAGATCCGTGGCCTTCCAACAGCGAGTTCTGAAGCGACACCCGCTTGGAGGATCAGCAGCCGAGGGCAGATCGCCGTGCAAGACAATTCGATCAAGCTTACGGGCCCGCTCTGCGCGAGGATCCGGCAAAGGAACGGCCGAAAGCAACGCCTTCGTGTAGGGATGCGACGGATGATCAAAGACCTGGGCACGGGATCCACTCTCGACGATCTTGCCGAGGTACATCACTCCCATTTGATCAGAAATATGCGAAACAACGGATAGATCATGGGCAATGAAGACGTAGGTCAGACCCATTTCGTCTTGCAGATCGTCGAGCAAATTCACGATTTGCGCCTGGATAGAAACATCAAGCGCGCTTACTGGTTCGTCGAGAAAAATGAGCTTCGGGTTATTGGCCAGCGCTCGAGCCACACCGACACGTTGGCGCTGTCCACCGGAAAACTCGTGCGGATAACGAGCCGCATGTTCACGAGCTAAGCCGCAGCGCACGAGAAGGTCATCCACGCGAGCGTTTGCCGCGTCCTTAGCAACACCTTGCACAATCATCGGTTCGGCGACAATTTGGCGAACGGTCATTCGCGGATTCAACGATGCGTATGGGTCCTGAAACACAATCTGCATTTCAGCCCGCAGCGCACGGGTTTCGTCGGGTGTGAGATTTGTAATGTCTCGGCCCTCGAACAGCACTTGACCAGACGTTGGTTTCATCAGTTTGAGCACGAGGCGAGCCGTGGTGGACTTCCCGCACCCCGACTCACCAACCAGGCCTAGTGTTTCCCCGGCGACTACCGAAAACGAAACATCATCGACAGCCTTAACCTGTCCGATGGTGCGCTTTAATAAGCCCCGGGTAATCGGAAAATGCTTAACCAGATGACGAACTTCAAGCATTGGAGCACCAGAATATCCAAGAGCAAGTTCGGTACCCGATCGATCCGTTTCGGCGTTCACTTTTCGGCCCCCAAAACATTTCTCGGAGCGTTATCGGCAAACCCGGGTTCCCCGACGCGAACGCAACGCACGGTGTGGTCATCGCCGGCACCAGAAACAGAAACAAGTTCGGGAACTGCTTCCACGCATGCCGGTTTCACGAAGGCGCAACGCGGCGAGAACCTGCAGCCTGCTGGCGGACGTGACATGAGGGGCGGGGCTCCAGGAATTGGATTGAGCCGATGACCAAGGCGGTCGACTCGGGGCATGGAACCCAAGAGGCCCCACGTGTAAGGCATCCGCGG
>JAYUVJ010000115.1:0-6014 GCA_043754155.1 Acidimicrobiia bacterium | reverse complement strand
GTGATTACCAACCTTCGCCCGAAATCGTTAGCGAACTTAGGAATCACCGGGGCGGAACTTCGAAAACGCAACCCGGCCTTAATCTTTTGCCAGGCAGCGGGCTACCCCTCAGATTCTGCCGATGCCAACCGCCCCGCTTATGATGACATCATTCAATCGGCTTGTGGCATTGCCGATACGGTGGCCAGAGTAGGTGGCATCCCACAAATCTATCCCACCATCGTTGCCGACAAAGTAAGTGCACTGGTGATCTCCAATGCCGTGACCGCTGCGCTGTTTCATCGTGAACGTACCAACGGGGAGGGACAGTGTATTGAAGTACCCATGATCGACAACATGCGCTGGTTCATTCTCCAAGAACACATTGCTGGTGCGGCCACCGAGCCACCGTTAAGCGGAGCGGGCTACCCACGTGTTCTTGCCGCCAACCGTAAACCCCACGCCACCTCCGACGGCTGGATTGGCGTGCTGCCCTACAGCGACCGCAACTGGCGAGATTTCCTAAACGACACTGGGCATGGCGAACTGGTGGCCGACGAACGCTTCGCCACCGTAAAGGGCCGTCTCGACAACATCGAATTCGTTTACGGTACCCTTGGCGAAATACTCTGCACACGTAGTACTGCGGATTGGGTGGAACTGTTCGACCGGCTCGATATTCCTGCCTCACCCGTGGTAACCCTCGATGCATTGGTCGCCGATCTGCCCCTCGATGTGCACCCACATATCGGCCCGTACCGAGTTAATACCAACCCCATCCGCTTTGAGCACAGCCCGGTTTCCGTTCATCAGCATGCTCCCCTTCCCGGCGAACACTCCGATGCCATTGCTTCGACACTCGATCGCCACCCCGGTTGGCCCGCCGCGTAAAGCGGTTACTTCATGACGCCGAAGTAGTAACCGCCGAAGGAAACTAGCTCCGGTATGCCCACGGCGCGAAAGCCACGCTTGTGTAAAGCATCAAACAACATCGCCCTCGGTTGCGAGTTGTGCTTTTCAGATCAGGTCAGATTGTTGGTCTTGAGTTGTGACTAAAGGTCCTCGTACGAGAGACCAGACCAACACCCTTAGAATCGCCGAGTCCAAATAGTTGGTGGGTTGAAAGCGGTATCAATGGCTACATCGGAGCAACAGCACGAGCGTGGCCTTGACCATCGAGGTGAACGGCGCCTAAGCGGCAAAGAATCGGCAGTTTGGTATTCGGTGGCGGCCGTTACCTACGTGGGTATCGGAACGTGGCAAAAGGTTTTGCTCACCTGGTTTGTCGGCCCAATGTGGGTAGTGGCCACACTCACGTTTGGGCCTCGCTTGTACGACCGGATACGCGAACGAAAGGCCAACCAATGAGTTGGGCTGCGCATCAGTTTGAGACCTACGCCGTAATGGCCCATCTGCCCAAGAAGATGCGGGGAAAGGTAAGTTACTGGGGCGTGTATCTCGGCGATTTCTTTCCCGATTTCCTGGCCAAGTTTTGGGTTTACGGCATCACCATTGGTGGACACCACTACGGCGCATCGGTCCCCCAGCAATGGCACCGTGGTTGGCCGGGGATGGGATTCACCCACACCCTTGCGTTCGGCCTGATTCTCGGAGTGATCCTGTGGTTTTGGAAACGGAACCGAGCACTCACCGTCGGCTACATCCTTGGCTACGCGGCCCATGCACTCACTGACGTGAACGACAGCGTTGGCACAATGTTGTTGTTTCCCTTCAGCACGCTCAATTGGACCATTCGCACCTGGGCTTATGCAGCAACGGTCAAGGGCGGTAAGTATCTCGATGCTGCCGCGTATTACTCCAGCCTTGGATTGGTCATGGACCTTTTTTGGCTCGGGGTGGTGTTGTACTCGTGGCGGGTACTCACGCGTGAGTACTGGCGCACCAACATCGTGCCCGCCGATGCCCATATCTGGGCGAAACTAGGGCGGTGGCTCCCAGAACGCGGGCTACTAGCGCTCTATCGAGCCACGTTCTTCTTTGGGCTCTGCCGCATGGTGGGGTGGAATCTGTATGCGCACGTAGTAGCTACACCAACAATTAACGGGGTGAAGCGCAGGGGTTATCCCTTTGATCTCAGCTGGACCGGGCCATGGTGGATTAAAGCCCGCACACTCCCCCACGTCAATCCCTGGACCGTGATGCCGGTAGTGATCTTCATGCTGTTTACCCTATACACCGTGCTTGGCCGGTTGTGGGATCGAATGGGTCGCAACGAACGCAAACTCCCAATTCGCTAAGCGTGCAGAGCAGTGTTGGGCAACAACGCAGACCAATGGAGACGGCGACGAGCCCATGGAGCACGTTGCCAGGTCGCTGCCGCCGTAACTACATCGGCGCCAAGAATCTCGACGGGGTCTAGGTCAAGCGAGCGCAGAAACGCAACTGTGTTCACATGTTCGCCCAGTTGATCGAACGGCCGAACTACGCCAGCAACGGCCAACCGATCCTGCACCGGACGCTTCAGTACCATCCCCACAGCAATCGCTTGCGAGACAACAACGTCGAACGTCGAGAGACAGTTAGCGCACATGAATCAACCTTAGACCCGAATGCTTTCGCTACGCCGCGACTGGCAAACAACCGGGTTTCGCAGTCAAAACAAATGCGCATTTTTGTCAACGTCCAGCAGTTACGTCCAGCAGCTACGGAGTGCCCGTACGCTTGATTTTGTCGAACATTGGCGTTGGCAGAGCAAACACCACTGATGCGCCGCCAGCGTTACCTGGTTTGCCCGGGATGACTACATTGGCCACGGATCCCGGCTCTATTTGGCGGGCGGTGAGGGCCAGCGAAAGCATTTCTCGGCGGCTCAGCGAAGTTTTCCCGTTCCGCTCAAACACTTCTACCCAACGAAGGAACTCCGCGGGTGACGAAGTTTCTGCACGAAGTTTGGTGAGAATCGCCAGCAGCAATTTGCCTTGGTTCTCACTTCGCGTGAAGTCCCCAGCCTTGGTGTCATGGCGATTCCTGGCGAAAGCCAAAGCGGCAGCGCCGTTGAAGTTGTACCAACCGCCAGCGAATCGGGCACCAGAAAAAGAATCGTTCATTGGTGTGGTGACATTTATCGTGACACCTCCGAGTTGATCGACCATTCCCTTAAAGCCAGCAAAGCCGGTGACAACCCATCGGGTCACAGGAATACCAGTGAGGTTCCGAACCGAAGCGACGACTCCCTCTGGACCAGCCTGGCCCAGGGCGCCGGTGATCTTTCCCATTTTTCCATTTGGCAACCTGACGTAGGTATCGCGCGGAATCCCCAATAGCGAGCCGCGCTTCGTATCGGGATTCCAGCTCAATACGTGCATCGAATCGCTTCGGGTGCGATCCAGGCGCTCATTGGGACGGGCATCAGAGCCAATAATCAATATGTGGAAAATCCGACCGTTTGGGGCGAGATTCAACGTAGATGTAGCGGGCGATGGAGCAACCGTGGTTGTTAAGGCGGCCGAAGTTGGCGGCGTTGTGTCGCCTGCGACGTTGGGCGCGAGCGTGGTTGCGGGGGCAGTTGTGGTGCCATCCGTGGGTGAAGTGAATGGCGCCGCTACCGGCGAGGGTGTGCCATTGGGAAGGTATCTCCCTTGTCCGTCCTTGTTGGCCTTTTGAGCCAAGGTGGCAGGAGCAACAACGGCGACGGAAACGACTGCTATCAGGCTGGCAAACGCAAGACGACTGCGGGGAACATTCCGAGTAGACGTGGTGATAGAGCAAATTTTCACCCGACCATGCTACTAACGGTCGACTAATCACTCTTCAAAAATGGTCCCGGCCACGAGGATGGTGACGTTTGGACCGTAATTTCGTAGAATCCGCTGTCTTACCCCAACCATGTTAAGTAGTAGTCACACAGCCTTTCCACTCACTGGCAGTCGACTCCTCCTCCCTAGGACTCCTTTAGGGCGCCTCATGCCTCAGGGATCACCAAAACAAACGTCGAACCGATACCTTCAAGCGAATCAACCCGCACACTTCCACCGTGGTTCACCGCTACATGCCGCACTATCGCCAATCCCAAGCCCGTCCCACCGGTGTCTCGCGCCCGGGCCTTATCCACTCGATAGAACCGTTCGAAAATTCGCTCACGCTCCCGCGGAGGAATGCCAATCCCATGATCGGTAACGCGGAGCTCAACGAGTGATCGGGCTTCAGTTTGCACCCGGTGCGCGTCAAGAGTGACCACAGAGTTTTCGCCGGAATACTTCATGGCATTGTCAACCAGATTCGTAAGGGCAGATACTAATTGTCTACGATCCCCGAGCACATGAAGACCAGATGCCCCAGCGATAACCACCGAAATTCCACGAAGTTCAGCCGCTGATCCGCTCCGTTCCACGATTTTGTCAAACAGCTCTGACACTGCGACCGACGAGAACTTAACCCCATCTTCTGCCTCAATGCGCGTGAGTGACAACAAGTCGTCAACCATGATGGCCAAACGATGCGATTCTTGTTCAAGTCTTCCCGTTAGCCGTTTCGCCGTTTCAGGATCTGTCTCGTCGGTCAATGTTTCGGCCAGGATGGCAATGGCACCAACAGGCGTACGAAGCTCATGGGAGATATTGAGAATGAAATCACGTCGAACGGCATCGATACGTCGCTTCTCGGTAACGTCTGAAACAAACGCAACCGAACCCAAAACCGACGGGTCTCGTCCTGTGCTCGATGATGAAGCGCTCACGAAATTCGTATTTGTTTGATCTATGAAAGAATCGGCTCCTCCAGAGATTCGCTCGACTTTATGCAACGGCTGAACCGTAACCTCAAGGGATCTTCGCGGCGGACCAGCAAAATCAATTGTCTCTCGCACGGGGCCGGAGTGATTTTTCGCAATCAATGCATCAATTGCCTGGCGGATAAGCGCACTCTCAGGTGAGGATGACTCTCCTCCGGCCGGGTTTCGAAGAAGTTCGTGACCGAGGGTGTCAAGAGCAACCATTCCCAACGGTGAAGCATCAACCACCGCCCAAAGAATGGTGTTTTTCGCCGCTGCCCGCGCCAGTCCCTCACGCAGCCCAGTCAGCTCTCGACGCACGGCCGCAACCGTGTCATCAAGACTTGCATCTGCGGAAACCGTTTCTTCGAGAAGGAGGGCTCGAAGGCGATGATGAACATCAGCTCGCCGAATCAAGACCATGTGCTACATCTTGGCAAACTTGTACCCAACTCCACGAATAGTAAGAATTCGGACGGGCTCTGCCGGGTTTTCCTCAATCCGTCCCCGAAGTCGTTTTATATGTACATCTAGGGTTTTCGTATCGCCGACGTAGTCCGAACCCCACACGCGGTCCATCAACACGTCACGTGTAAGCACCCGACCAGAGTTCTCCATCAGCAGCTCTAGCAGGTCGAATTCTTTACGAGGTAGCTCAACCACTAAACCCTTGACCGTAACCACATGGCTTTCGGCGTCAAGTTGCACATCGCCAACCGTAATGGCGTCAAGAGATTCTTCGGCGGGCGCTTCGCCTGGAGCACGGCGAAGTACCGCTCGCATTCGAGCAACCAATTCCCTGAGACGGTAAGGCTTCGAAATGTAATCGTCGGCCCCAAGCTCCAAGCCAAGTACCGCGTCGATTTCGCCAGTCTTGGCCGTCACCATAAGAATTGGCGTGTTGGACTTTGCACGGATGGCCTTGCAAACGTCGACACCGGAAATCTTGGGAAGCATCACATCGAGCAGAACTATATCTGGGCGCATACTGTCGAAAAGCTGAAGTGCCTGTTCACCATCTCTGGCAACAATGACCCGAAAATCTTCTCGTTTCAGGCCGACGACGAGGGCGTCAACAAACGATTCTTCATCGTCGACAACCAACACGGTTCGTTGTGCAAGTGACATTAAGGGTTCCTAGGTTGTCCTGCTAGATCGTTTGAAATGAGAGGCAAATGCGATAACCAGGGAATTCCCCGAATGCTTAGCCTACGGGTTTATCGCAACGAACCGTTGTCTAGAAGGGTTTGGCAGTGGTCCTTTTGGTTGGGGCCTCGTGAGACCACCTCAGCAACCTCGTTGCCTG
>JAYUVJ010000114.1:0-14237 GCA_043754155.1 Acidimicrobiia bacterium | reverse complement strand
CAGCTGGTGCGCTGTTGGATTGCGTAGCTCTACTGGTAGAAGGCGGCCTCGAAGGTTTCTAAGAAAGACGCCAACTGTGAGGCATCACAAACTCGATGGTCGATACTTACGGAGAGTTCAACCACTTCAGCCACAACGGCCGCCCCGCCCCGCACAATCAACGAAGGCGTGATGGCACCTACCGAGCAAACGAATGCGCATCGGGAGAAGGGCACGAGAGGAACGTTGGCGGCAGGTAACCCAAAGCGCTCAACCGATGACAACAGCACCGCGCCAAACGGGGCTCCCGGTACCCCCAACATTGGTATCCCCAAACCCGCGGTAAGGAGTGACCAGATGCGTAACAGGGGTCGTCCGGCAACCACTGGAAGATAGGAAACGATGCGGGTGCAACGTGCTAGCGGGCCAACTCCCAACCGGGCATCACGCGCCGCAATTCGCAACGCGTGTTGGACCTGTTTTGGGTTCAACTCATCTGCGCGCGTAATAACGGCGATTCGAAGGTCGTCTCCCTCGTCAACAGCAAACGATATGCCGACGGTTCTATGTGGCCGAATCTTCCAAAGCACCACGCGCCGATTCGCCATGGGATTTTGCTTGAGTGCTTGAGCGAACGCATACGCCACCAACGTGATGGGCACTATGCGCGGGCGCGTTGCGGAAGCCCGATCCCACTCAAGCTTTATGTTGCAGTGAACCTTCGCATCTCGAGCGTTTGGCCAGGTGGTTAGCGCAATCCGGTCGCGACTGCCTCGCCGCTGCTTGTTCATCGCTCGCAGGTGGCGAGTACCGGGCAATGCGTCGTCGACGGGCACGTTTGAGGCGGATTGCGCACCCTGTTCCGGCAACGGATCATGCGTCAACGCTGAGGCTTGGTCAGGAGATGCGTTGGGCGCTTCGATATTGACCACGACAGACCCTATCGAAACACCGACGGTTATGTTCCAAGCGCGCCAAACTTCAGGGCTTAAGGACTACCGTTTAGGAGCAATCGAACGCTGGCGACGTAACCGATCTCGGGGCTGGCGGTTCCGGTGGCCTGGGCGTTAAAACAAGTAGCAACGGCTTCGGCGCCAACAACGGTTTCGATAGTCATCCAGGGTTTCTCGGCAGAAACCACGCTGGCGAGGAAGAGCGTCCAAGCATTGGCGAGTAGTAAAGCAAATTCTGCTGGGCCCCAGTCGGCATTGCGCTTTTGTACTTGCGACGGGGCGAAGAACATTTGCGGTGATGGGCCGGGAAGGGGAGCGCCAGAACCTGGAGCCATAGCATCCCAATGGGTTCCACCGACGGCGCAATCATAGGTGAGCATATCACCGAGGTGGTTGTGGACAGCAGCGCGAACCGTTCCCGATCCACTCATGTCGACGTACACCGTGGGCTCGGGATCGAGTGAGGTGACTTCTTCGTAGGTGAGCACCTGGTCGTAACAACCGAGACTTTCCGCGAAGGCACGATTGCGTTCCGATGTTAGGCCAACTACCTTGACGGTTCCACGCTGATGTAAACAAAACGCTGTCCCGTAAGCCGTCTTGGAGGAAGCGCTGGAAAGGACCACGGATGCCGCATGGAACAGACTGTTGTCGGCCAGAAAATCGTCGATAAGAAACGAGGTGGTGAACAGCGGGCGCAGCAACATTTGCACGCCTTCAAGATCCGCTGAATAGCTTGGATCATTTGTTACGCGTACGTATTGATTGTAAATCGGTGACAAATCACGGCGATGCGCAGCGCTGTCGAACATGCCGGTGGGTGTTACCTTCGCGGCTTGAATAACGAGGTGTGTTGCCATTGGGAAGTACCCATAGAACCGTTCGCCGAGTGCCACGCCTTCTGCCTTGCTGGCTACCACGTCGCCAAAGCCCCACACCGGAACGATGCCCCAAACGTCTGCCTCAGAAGACGCTGGAAAGAAATTCCAGTACTTCATGAAATCGCCGAATGCCGCATACGTCACGTTATTCGCCGTTACCGCGAACCGGTCGACGTGAAACAGAACTTCTCCGTCGGTCAACGAGGGGATCGGAAAACTAGCGATTCGATGCTCGCCTATTGCGGCGCGGCGAATTTGTACCTCTGTGATGGTGTTTTCCGCTGCGGCGTTCTCGCTCATCCGCCCAGTTTGCTACATCCAGGGGCTGAGTGCTTCGGCCATCGTGCGCAGTTCGGTTTCGATATCGCCGACGGGTTGGAAAGCAATCTCCGTCATGCCGGCCTCGGCTAGATGCTTAGCCTTTTCACGTACCTGGTCGACAGTACCCGTCAGTGGGGAAAGACTGGCTGCGCCCGCCGGTGTCATGACGGCGCGATCGATGTCGTTCATCACGGTGAGGTGGCCTTCGTGCAAGGTGAGGTGGCGGGTGTCCTCGGGAATGGCCATGGCAAGTTCAATGAAGCGATCGGCATTGGGTAGCGATTCGAGTCGCTCGTCGTGTTGTTCGAGAAATGCGTGATACGCCACGGCTGCGGGTGCACCAGCGGTTTCCCATACCCGAGGTGATTCGACGGTTTCGTTTTCGCCGATCACGGTGCCGAATCCAAGCAACGTTGCAGAAGCTAAGTCCTCATAGCGTGTGCCCGGACGGGGTCGGCTGGTGAACACGCCGTACCCCATCGAGGCTGCGGTTTGCAGACCCTTCGGTCCGTTCACGCCCAACACGAACCGCACATTGATCGGACGACTGGGGGCTTGACCCTCGCCATGCAGCATGCGAACTTGGCGGCCCTCAACTTTCACCGTCTCTCCGTGCAGTAACGATTTCACCAAGCCAACTGCTGCGGGCATGTCGGCCCATTTGAGTGGTTTCTGTCCCATGGCTCGGCGTCCGGTGAACCCGGTTCCTACGCCAACCACCACGCGATCTTCACCGACAAGGCTCACCAAATGCGCTATGGCCGAAGCGGTAACCATGGGATGTCGCAACGACGGGATCAATACACCAGGACCGAGAACTATGCGTTTCGTGCGCACTGCGGCGAGGGCCAAGGTCATCCACACGTCGACCTGGAGGGCTGGCGTGTCGTAAACCCAGGCGGTGTGATAGCCGAGTTGTTCCGCAAGCTCGATGTGCCCAGGCGTATCAGGAACCGGTGGGAAGGCGCACGAAATTCTCATACGCCCGAATGTATTGCTCTCGTCTCAAACCTCACAATCGATTCAAGCTTGTTTGACGTGAATTGAGTTAGGTGCGATTTGGGATCTTTGGAACTTTGCGGGCCTTCTTGATTTTCCTACGTGCACCGCCGCGGCCTAGCTCCGACCATATGTCGTGGCCGAGTGAGGGGGCCCGGCTGCTCATTTGTACTGTGCCGTGGGTGCGTTCCCAGTGGACCACGTTGACAACGGCACTCCATACAATCGCCTGGCCGACCAAATTGAGTAGAGCGATAAAGGCGAAGATCCCGGCAAAGGCGCCCCATGCTTTGGCCGAATCCAAAAACCGCTGAACTAACACGCTGCCCGCTACTTGAATGATCGCCGCAACGAGACCAAATATCACTGCTCCGGGCAAATGGGCCTTGAGGGGAAGCTTGGCGTTGGTGAGAATCTTGTGGGTCCAAACGCACAGGGCTGCGCCAGAAACCGCAGCACCGGCGAGGGCCGCGATGGTTCCGAGGAACGGAATTGGAATGATCGACACCAATGAGGTAGCCAATCCCGAAGCCGCAGCGATCACCACGAGCCCGATAACCCACGGGATTCCTAACAACTTGTCGATCAGGCCGCGTTCGGGGGTTTGCCAAACTGCGTTGCAGGCCGTGGACACTGCAGCAAAAACGCCGAGTGCCGACGGAAGCAACAGCATCGACGAAACGATCACCGCAATTAATCCGCCGTTGCCTTTGCCGGATTCTTCGACCGCCGTTTTGATCACCTTAGCAAAATCGCCTTTGATTTTGATCCACTCGACCACATCGTCTCCCAACCCAGCCCGGCCTTTGGCCACCAGGCCCAGTATGCCCACGGCCAACAACAGCATGGGCAAAAACGACAACAACGCCCGCAAGGCAATGGCGCTTACCAGCTGTGCCGCCCGAACTTCTTTCGCCCGGGCCAACACATCTTTCACCGATTCCAGGAGGGTTTGCTTATGCACGTTGTCGATCTGTCTACTCTCTGCACCGTTTGCCACCTCGGCAGTGTGCCACTTCTGTAGCTCCTTTGGGAAACTGCTTAGGAAGCATTCCCGGCTTCTATAGTTGTCGGCGATTTGAGGAGAAGGGCAAGGCCGACAAACGTCCTTTGCGCCAACACAATGATGAGCACGCAGAGCAATCAACTCGACCCAACTGGAATAACGAATCCTTCCGGTATTGGTGACGCGCTCGACGAGTGTGTGCGCGGATCCCGGCTACTCGGTGTCGACAAATCGTTGGTGCTCCACGGTGGCGGCAACACTTCAGTGAAGGCCCCCTGGGTTGACATCACCGGAGAAGTAATCGATGCGCTGTACGTGAAGGGTTCCGGTTGGGATCTTGCCACCATCGAGCGCGCTGGTTTTACGCCTATGCCCATCAAGCGACTTCTTGCTTTGGCTGCCCTGCCATCGCTCAGCGATATCGACATGATGCGCGAACTTTCCGCTGCTCGGCTCGATCCCAATGCGCCCCAACCCTCGGTTGAAGCCCTGCTTCATGCCTTTTTGCCTCACCGCGCAGTGCAACACAGCCACGCAGATCTAATACTTACACTTACCAATCTTCCGAATGGCGACGACGTTGTCCGCAAAGTTTTTGGGAACCAAGTTGTGGTGGTTCCCTATGTTATGCCGGGCTTTGATCTCGCTCGGGCGGTCGAAGCACAGTGGGCCTCCGATGCTCATTCGGGCACGGTGGGCATGGTGTTAATGAACCACGGCTTGTTCACCTTTGCCGACACCACCGTTGAGGCCTACCGGCTGCATCTCGAACTGATTGCCCTGGCCAAAGCACACCTCGATTCGGTCCCGGCTTCCCAAGTTCGCGCTGCTTCTGAAGTTCCTCACGTTTGCGCAGCTGAACTTGCCGAGTTACGTCGGCAATTGTCGGTAGTCGCTGGGAAGCCGATGATCGTTAGTAGGCATACTGATGAAGCCACACTTGGGTTTGTGAATCGCCCCGATCTTGGTGATCTAGCAACCCGCGGCCCAGTAACTCCGGATCACGTAATCCGCACTAAACGCATTCCGTTGGTCGGTCGTGACATCAGTAAGTACGCAGAGCAGTACGCGGAATACTTTGCGGTGCATAAAAGCCGTGCTCGTACTCCAATCACCATGCTCGACGCAGCGCCACGAGTAGTCCTTGATCCAACGCTAGGCATGCTTACTATCGGCCAAAGTGTGAAGGATGCCCAAATAGTTGCCGACATTTATCGCCAATCCATGGTGGTTATGGCTAATTGCGAGGATCGGCTTGGCGGATGGAAGCCACTGTTGGCGGATCACCTGTTTGACGTTGAGTATTGGGATCTTGAACAGGCCAAGCTGCGTTTAGGTGGAGCGCCAGCCGTGTTTGCCGGACAGATCGCTGTCGTCACCGGCGCGGCCTCAGGCATAGGAAAGGCTTGTGCTGCGGCGTTGCTGTCCCGTGGTGCCGCCGTGCTGGGCTTGGATCGAAGTGTCGACGTAGTGAGCACATTCAGCGGACCGAACTGGTTCGGCCAATGCGTAGACGTAACGAATCAGGATCAACAACTCGCTGCTATCGAAGCCGGTGTGCAACGATTTGGTGGCGTAGACATTGCCGTTTTGGCAGCGGGGATCTTTGGTAGTTCCGCCCCCATCGCCCAACTGGATTCTGCGATATGGCGATCGGTGATGGCCGTGAACCTCGATGCCGCAGCAAATGCTATGACTGCTTTGCATCCACTTTTGGCCCTGTCACCCGTCGGCGGAAGAGTGGTTTTGGTTGGTTCAAAAAACGTGCACGCACCCGGGGCTGGAGCGGCCGCGTACTCATCATCGAAAGCAGCCATTACCCAGTTCGCACGGATCGCCGCAATGGAATGGGCGGCCGACGGTATCCGCGTCAACACCGTGCACCCCGATGCGGTGTTCGATACCGGTTTATGGAACCCCGAGTTGCTGGCCGAGCGCGCTGCCAAGTATTCGATGACGGTCGAGCAATACAAGGCCCGCAACCTGCTCGGCGTGGAAGTTACGTCAGAAAAGGTCGGCCGCCTGGTTGCTGAACTGTGTGGTGACACGTTTTCCTGTACCACCGGAGCGCAAATCCACATAGACGGCGGCAGCGACCGCACGTTGTAACAGTTGACGGTACCGGCGACGGACTACGCTGACGGAACTCGCCGACGGATCAGATGATTGGCCCGACACGCTTGATATCACGCATCCCACGAAGTGGCCGAACAGAACGCAGAGCACGATCTCGACATGCTTTCAACAGAGAAACCATCGTCAGAGGATTTCTGAGTCAAGATGCAACCACCCAAACGCAAAGGGACCGATATGAAACAGCTAACCGGAGTCGACGTCAGCTTCTTGTCGATGGAGACCGACAACAACTACGGCCACGTGAACGGTTTGAGCATCTACGACCGACCGTCCGGCGATTTCGATCCTTTCACCGCCGTACGGGAGCGTATGGGGATCATGGTTGGTCATCTGGAACCACTGAGGCGCAAACTCGTTCAGGTTCCCTTCGAGCTGGATCGCCCGTACTGGATCGAAGATGGTGATTTCGACATCGATTACCACGTGCGACACATCGGACTCGCTCCACCCGGCGCGGCAGACCAACTTACCGAACAGGTTGCCAGAATCGTCGGTCGCAAGATGGACCGCTCCCGTCCGCTTTGGGAAGCATACGTGATCGAGGGTCTCGCCGACGGCCGGTGGGCACTGCTCCAAAAGACCCACCACGCCACGATCGACGGCGCGTCTGGAGTCATAATGCTGAAGATGCTCACCGATGAGTCACGCAACACTGAGTGGGCTCTTGAATCTCGCGAGTGGTTCGGTGAAGAGCCGCCCACGAACGTCGCCATGTTGCAACGGGCTGCGACCAATCTGCTGATGAACCCGGTTAGGGGTGCACGGCTGTCACTTGGCATCATTCGCGATTTCGCCGACAAAGCTGGTATCTCCAGTATCAGTGATCTAGCGACTCGAACCCGTGACACATTGGGTGCGGTTGCGAAGAGGTCCAAATCGAAGGGTGACTCGGCGTCGCGGGTGAAGTTGCCTTTGACCCCTGCACCGCCGACACCGTGGAATAAGTCTGTGACTCCCCACCGTCGCTTCGCCATGCGTTCCACATCGTTGGAAAATCTGAAGCGGCTTAAGGAAGCGACCGGTTGCACCTTGAATGATGTGGTTATGGCCGTTTGCGCTGGAGCGCTTAGGCAGTACCTGCTTGAAAAGGACGCGCTCCCCGATAGCCCGTTGCGCGCAATGGTTCCAGTGTCGATCCGTACTGGAGACGAAGCAGACCCATGGACGAACCGGGTGTCGGGGCTCGTTGCCGACCTGCCGACCAACTGCGCCGATCCACTTGAGAGGGTCGCACTTTGCCGTATCGCCATGAATGCGGCGAAGAGCCAGTTTGACCTGATCCCTGCCGATGCTCTGGGTCAGTCAGCAGACTACGCCTCGCCCTTAGTCGCCGCTTCAGCTCTCCGGCTTGTGTCCAGGCTAAAGCTGGCTGACCGTGTCAACTCACCGGTGAATGTGGTTATCTCGAATGTGCCCGGACCGCGACAATCCCTGTACTTCGCAGGGGCCAAACTGGATGCTTACATTCCTGTCTCAACCATTTCCGACGGGATTGGACTGAACATCACTGTTCACAGTTACGCGGATCGAATGGATTTCGGACTCATCTCGGATAGGAACCTGGTTCCTGACCTCTGGCACTTGGTCGATCTTCACATCGACGAAATCGCACGACTCTTCGAAGCGACGGGAGCTCAGTGGGCTGTTCCTCAACCGCAGCCTCCGATGCGTAAAGGCGGCGACGGAGTTGACCCAATAGCCCCCAGCAACCAGGCCGTAAAGGACAGGATCGCCATGAAGAACTCGATCCTCAACGCACCATCGGTAAAGGCGGCCCGAATTCCGGCTGCGAAGAATTCTCAAACGAAAGCGACCGCTAACAAAGCCACCGCCGCAAAACCGCACGCCAAAATTGCTGTTGCAAAACCAGCTGCGAAGAAACCGTCAGTTCAGAAACCGTCAGTCCAGAAACCGCCGGCCGCCAAGAAGATCGCTGCTGCAAAACCAGCTGCGAAGAGGCCGTCAGTTCAGAAACCGTCAGTCCAGAAACCGCCGGCCGCCAAGAAGATCGCTGCTGCAAAACCAGCTGAGAAGAAGGCGTCAATGTAGAGGTTGCATTCGCTAAATCAGCTGCGAATAAACCAAGTATCTGACAATCGAGTTCTTGAGGCCAACATCCGGGTTCGAAGGGGACTTCGGCAGATTGCTGCCCGGGTCAAAATGCGCGCAACGTAACGAAAGGTGCCGGAGTTAAAGCTTGGACTGCAACGTTCTGGCGAATGTGTTTGCCTCCGAAGCGATGCGTTCCATGTCGAGATTGACGGCAATACCGTTTTCAACCACAAGCTTGCCGTCGACGATCACTGTTCGCACGTTGCCTCGGCCTGCGGCAAACGCGATTGTGGAGATGGGGTCGAAGGAGGGGATGAGGTTCGGATGATCATGCGCCAAAATCTGAATATCTGCGCGCTTACCAACCTCTAACGAGCCCAATGTGTCCTGGAGGCCCAATGCGCGAGCTCCGTCGATCGTGGCCATGCGGAGGGCTCGGGCCGCGGGGACAACGAGGGGATCAAGCGAGTTGCCCTTGTGAATAGTTGCGGCGAATCGCAGGGCCATATACAAGTCGAGATCGTTGCTTGAAGCGGTGCCATCTGTGCCAATACCCACCGTGACCCCAGCGCTGAGCAGATCAGGCACCCTGCAAAATCCCGAAGCAAGTTTCATGTTGGAAAGCGGGTTGTGGGCAACTGAAGACCCCGATGCAGCGATCATGTCTATCTCAGCATCGGTGAGATCCACCGCATGGGCAAGCACAGTTGTGGGCCCAAGTAGACCTAAATCGTGCAACAACTCAACGGGGCGACGGCCGGTAGCGGCAACCACTTGGGCCACCTCAGCGGCGTTTTCCGCTGCATGAATGTTGAATCGTGCGCCGAACTCTACAGCCAACGCATAGGTGTCGAGAAGGTGGTCACGACTCATGGTGTACGTGGAGTGTGCATTGACCCAACGTCCGGCAGTGAGGTTGTGGCGAGACGTTTCGAGCATGGAGCATGCGTCGGCCATGCGGGCATCCCAAGGAAGCTGATCGGGTCCGGGGAAGTCAAAGAATACTGGGCCGTTCGCGACTCGGGCACCGGCCGCCAAAGCTGAATCAGCGACGCTCAACGGATGGAAGTACATATCGAGGGTGCTAGTGATTCCAGCCCGCAGAGATTCGGCAAACGCCAGATCGGCACCTAAACGCACAGCCCCGTCGGCTACAAGTAGGTCCTCAGCGGGAAACACTCGGGCTAGGAACCCCTGCAGATCCCGGTCATCGGCCCAGCCTCGAAGCAGCGTCATTGGTAAGTGCGCATGCAAATTGACAAATCCAGGGAGCACGATTGCCCCACGAGCATCAATGGTTCGGGTCGCCTTGTACTTTTGGCCGAGCCTCGTGGCTGGTCCGAGGTCCACAATCAACCCGGAATCAATGGCGATCGCCGCATCTAGGAACACTTCGTTGTTGGCGTTCACGGTGACCGCAGTGGCGTTGATGATCAGCGTGTCTACTGCGAGTGGGTGAGCGGGTGGGATTACCAGTGGAAGGGTGACGTCGTTGGGCACCTTGTCAGAATAGGGGCGAACTTCGGGGAGCATGCGAGCTTGCTGAGAACCCGGTGAAATGGCGTTGGTGCCAGAGCATCACGTTGGTCCCACAGTGACGCACTCACAGACCAACGTGGCGCTGTGCGACCAACCTTCGCGCTACGCCGGTGGTGCGGTGTGATGATCGTCTCTAGCGTCGTCTCTAGTGTCGTCTCTAGTGTCGTCTCTGATGTCGCTCGATACGTTGCCTACTGTTGGAAGCGAAATAGAGACCCACCTGGCTCAGCGTTGGCTCCTCATGTGTCGATCACCGCCAACTTTGCCCGGTAGATTTCCTCGTGGGCCCAAGCCCAAGCCCAAGCCCGAACCCGAACATGGGACAAGAGAGCAAGAGAAAAAGGACAACGTATGCGGACGATTGATTGGACCGGCGATTCGATCGTCATTATTGACCAAACCTTGCTGCCACACACCTTCGTGCACAAAACACTCCGCACTACCGACGAAGTTATTGATGCCATCTTCCGGCTCTGTGTTCGCGGTGCTCCAGCCATTGGTGTGACTGGAGCACTTGGTGTGGCGCTGTTAGCTCTCGATGCCCAAGCTGCTGGCCGGTCGGTGGAATCTATTGCGGGCGACGCCGAGCGAATCGCCAATGCGCGACCGACCGCAGTCAACTTGCGCTGGGCAGTGGATCGAGTGATGCGCCAAGTACCGAATGGTCACCAGGCCATCATTGATGAGGCCGTTGCTATGATGCATGAGGACGTCGCCGCAAATGAGGCTATGACCTCTCGCGCGGCGGACACGCTCTTAGAACTCTGCGCAGATTCCACCGGTGTGCCTCGTTCGCTAACCCTCCATACCCATTGCAACACGGGCGACCTGGCCACGGTTGAGGGAGGAACCGCATTGGGGGCGGCATTCCAATTGCATAAGCGCAAACTGTTGACCGAAGTGATTGCCGATGAAACCCGTCCGCTCTTGCAAGGTTCCCGGTTGACCGCCTTTGAACTAGCCGAACGCGGAATTCCGTATCGGATTTCTGCCGACGGCGCCGGGCCAACCTGCATCGCCCGGGGCCTGGTGGATGCCGTCATTATTGGGGCCGATCGCATCGCTGCAAACGGTGACACGGCCAACAAGATTGGTTCGTACCCCTTAGCGCTTGCTGCCAAACGCAAGGGGATTCCCTTTGTCGTGGTTGCTCCGGAATCCACAGTCGACGTTGCTACCTTGACCGGCGACGACATCCACATAGAACTACGTGCACATAGTGAAGTAACCGAGCTGGCTGGTATCTCTATCGCGCCATTGGGGTCAACCGCCGTGAACTTCGCCTTCGACGTAACCCCGCATGACCTCATCACCGCAATCGTGACCGAGTCCCGCGTGATCTATCCAAACGCCTAAGTCTTCCGAACTTGGACACTTGTAGTCAGCAGAACAATGCGGTCGGCAATGGTCGGCAGGGCCGTTGATTCCCCAAAGTTGTCGTAAACATCGGTTTACAAACCAAACCTTTGCCCGGCTCTGGCCAAGAGTTTGGTAAACCGATGTTTACGTTCCGAATTTTTGCGTGGGTTCCTGTCTTTCCACGTTGAGTGAGAGTGCATCAGTGGCGGTAAGGTACCGCACGCTACCCGCTTACAAATTGCCGTAGTTGCTCAAGTTTTGTGACTTCGTGGATGACAACGTCGGTTGGCGAAGCGGTTTTTCCGTGGACGTTGTACCAACAAGTGTCGATCCCATAGTTGGTTCCACCTTTGATATCGGAACTTAAACTGTCACCAATCATAAGTGTACGTTGTTTTGTGGGATTGTTGAGCATTTCAAACGTGATGTCAAAAATGGCTGGGCTCGGTTTGGAAGGGCCAACTTCACCCGAGATAACAATGGCGGAAAAGAACGGGGCAATACCAACTCGGGAAATACGTGTGCGTTGTACTTCGCTGAGCGCATTCGTTACCAGCGCCAAAGTGGCCGATGCGGCAAGTTGCTCCAGAACCGCGAAGGCTCCGGGGTACAATTCGCCGTTTGCGCCCATGGCCATCACGTAACGATCGGCAAGAGCAACCGGGTTGGCGTCGAGCCCAATGGCTTTGGCGAGCTGTGCGAATCGATCTGTGCGCAAATCATTGGGGCTTAGCGTGCCCTGTTCCACGGCAACCCAAAGCGCCTGATTGATCTTCTGGTAGGTGGGGAAGTGCACGTTGGGATCAGAAACCCCAAAGTCCTGCAGCGTTTCAACGAAGGCCAATGCTTCCGAAGCATCAGAATCAAACAGGGTATGGTCAAAATCAAACAACAACGTTTCGTACATGCATCCTCTTCGGCAATCGTCTCCTACTGAACCTAGTCTCGCCACCGAAGCCCAGTTAGCGGCATCGACCAGGCTTGAACAGGCTTGAGCAGGGCCGCAGATAGACCGACCCAAAAATGGGTCGACTGTGACACCCCCGAGCCAGCTCCTCCTCGTGAATCGAGCAACCGCTGGAGACGAACTACCCTCGCCGTCATGAGTGGTTCGAAATCAGAATTCCCGATAGATGACTGCGATGTGGTGTCCTCCAACGAAGAGAAGATTCCGGCTGAAATCGTCAGCTCAAACTCAACGAGCAGGATAAGCAGCGAACCGGCGGCTAGTGCGATGGGGAAGGAGAAGACCCTCGGCAAAGGGATGCTTTTAGGTACCCTAGCCTTTGTGACTTCGGCGGCAGTGCTGGTCATTGAAATCGTGGCTGCTCGATTGTTGGCCCCCTATGTTGGGGTCACGCTCGAGACCTACACTGCGATCATTGCCACAGTGCTCGCTGGGATTTCCGGTGGAGCATGGCTGGGCGGCCGACTAGCTGACCGTGTTGCCCCTCTCCGTGCGTTGCCTCCGGTACTTATCGTTGGTGGCCTCCTGACGTTGCTGTCCCTGCCCATCGTTCGCATTATGGGCGGCCGTCTCGGCACAACCACCCCACTTTCGGTGACGACGCTCACCGCAGCTGCGTTTCTAGCTCCGGCGATTGTGTTGTCCATGGTTACGCCATTGTTGATCAAACAAAGTGTGGTCACCCTTGAAACAACTGGCCGAACAGTTGGCTCGCTGTCTGCGCTCTCAACGGCTGGTGCCTTGGCCGGTTCGATAACCACGGGGTTTGTGTTGGTGCCCCGGTTCCGTTCGCGGGTGATTCTTGGGATCGTAGGCGCACTGATTATTGTTCTTGGAGTTCTCGTATGGGCGGCCGTATCAAGCAAGCTTGGTAAAGGTACGAGTACAGGTGTTGACGGAGATGGCGCGCGAAAACTTGGGAGTGTGGCACTCGGTTTGTCTGTGTCGATCGGTGGCGGAGCGGCTACTGCATTTTCGGATTGGCGGGATCCCTGCACGATGGAAAGTTCGTACTTTTGCGCGTCGGTAATCGAACAGCCGGGATCGTCTCGAAAAGATCTGATTCTCGACGATGTATTCCACAGTGAGGTGGATCTAGAGGACCCTATGTACCTCGGCTTTGACTACATCCGGGCGTTCAATGTGGCTATCGACGCATGGAAGCCGGAGCCGGCAGCGATCCGAGCCCTCCATATCGGTGGTGGTGGATTCACCATGCCACGCGAACTGAAAGCTACCCGTCCTGGCTCAAATTCGTTGGTGCTGGAAATCGATCCGAAGCTGGTGAAGTTCGATCAACAAGAACTTGGGCTTGAGCTGGCCAGTGATTTGCGAACCCAGGATGGCGATGGGCGTATGGGACTTCGCCAACAGAAAAGCAATTCTTACGATTTGATACTTGGCGATGCGTTTGGCGGTCAAGCCGTACCTTGGCATCTCACCACAATCGAGGTCGCTCGTGATATTAAACGTGTACTTACTAGTGACGGGCTGTACGTGCTGAACATAATCGACAGCCCGCCCTCGAAATTTGCCAGAGCCGAGATTGCCACGGTCAAAGCCGTATTCAATTACGTGGCATTACTGAGTTATCCCGAAGCCATTCAAGGCAACGTTGGAGCCAACTTTATCGTGGTGGCTTCCTCTGCACCGCTACCTCTCGCTAAAATTGAAAGTGCTCTCGCTGGCCAACCCGATCTCAATATGATCAGTGTGGACGGCCCCGCCTTAAGTGCATTTGTTGGCAAAGCCAGGGTCCTAACCGACGAACTAGCTCCGGTAGCTCAGCTCATCACCATTGGTTGAACTCAAATCTCAAAACACCCGGAGGTGCAGACTCGGTGCTGGGGCGTTAGTGTTCGGGCATGGTTGATCTTTCCTGGCAGGGCGATGCATGTTCATTGGTCGAGGCATTCCGCAGTGGAGAGCGATCGCCGGTGGAAGAACTCACCGCGGTCTATGCAGCCATCGAAGCCAGCCCGCTCAACGCCTTCAGCTATCTTGAACCTGAGTCGGCTTTCATGGCAGCTCAGTCGGCTGATCTG
>JAYUVJ010000113.1:0-4685 GCA_043754155.1 Acidimicrobiia bacterium | reverse complement strand
CGCGAGGCCTGCGGTAACACTCGTTATTGCACCAGCGCCCCCATCGCTGGTTAGAGAGGGCGTCGGTTCACCAACTTCGGCTTCGATTCAACAATCGTTCGGGCAACCTGTTCAGTTGTCTCCCGCTCCTGCTCCGCCACGATTTTCGGCGTTAATTGGCCTCGCCGAAGCGGAGCGGAATGTCATTTCGGTTGATCGGCTACCTGGATCAGCGAGAGCCTCGGTTCCAGTAGTAACTGAGGCTGCGCCACCGATTCTTGAACCCGCCTTTCCGATCAAGAATCAGGACCCTTTCGCTCGTATCAGTGCCCCATCGATCTTTGGTTCGGGGGAGTCTTCCCCCGGTAGCGCCTCGTTATTTGCCCCACCCGCCCAACAGACTTCGCAGATTCCCGACCCTTCCGTTTCCTCAGCGGTGACTTCGCTTTTCGGAGTGCCCGGGGTGGGGCCGGTAACACCAGGGCTCATCGCCCCGCCACCGACAGAGGCACTCCCGCCAGTTCCTACGTTCCCGCGCTTTGCGTCGGTTCACAGTTCCCCGGTGCCTGCGTTGAAAGTGGAACCGGGGTCAACTGTTGCTCGAACACCATCGCTTGAACCGACACCTGCAATATCTCCCGCGCCGCCGCTTCGAGATGAGCAGCCAGAGGCGCTAACGCCTACTGTTTTGCCTACTGACCCTGCGCCCGGGGGAATCCTGTCGCCTTCAGCTACCCCGACCGCCGAGTTGTTAAATCGGATAGCTGCAGCATCGCCACCTCTCATCAAACTGGGAAATCGCAATGATGCAGTGGCGCAAGGCGGAGTAAACGACGCGAACGATGAAGCACTCTACGTGGGTTGGCGCGCCGACGTTGGCGAAACGGCGTCCAACAGTTTCCGGCTTTCTCAGCAAACTTACGATGCAGTAACTGCCCCGCAACAATCCTCCCTAAACCCGGTAATCCACGCAACGCCAACGCCAAGTTGGGCGCATCCTTTACCGCCAATTGCGATCGATGCTCCTACGGTGGTGAGCGCCGTGAATTTGAAAAAGGAATTCCGGAGCAATAAGAAGATTGTCAGTGCACTTAGTGATGTGTCTCTCTGCATAGCGTCGGGTGAGTTTGTGGTGATTACAGGACCATCGGGATCCGGTAAGACCACCTTGTTGAATTGTCTTGCGGGTTTCGACAACGCTGATTCTGGTCAGATTGTCATTGACGGTTATGACGTTGCCTTGTTGAGCGACGGTGAACGAACTCGGCATCGCTCGTCGGCCATGGGCTTTGTCTTCCAGTCCTACAACCTCCTTGGTGTGCTGAGCGCGGTTGAGAACGTGGAAGTTCCTTTGTTGTTGAACGGCTGGAGCCCAACGGAAGCTCGCGATGAGGCACTTGCGGCCCTCACCATGGTAGGAATGGCGAACCGCGCCGACCATCTTCCCGATGACCTTTCTGGCGGCGAGCAACAACGCGTAACCATTGCGAGAGCGCTTGTTGGTGAACCCAGACTTTTGTGGGCGGATGAGCCCACTGGAAACCTCGATCCAGAATCAACCGAGGGCATCATGCATCTACTCCGTGAACTTAATGCTGATGGTCTCACCATTGTGATGGTCACCCACGATCGTTCGATTGCTTTGTTAGCTCACCGCCGTTTGGAACTTCGAAACGGTCAACTTGTCGAAACGGAAGTTCACGCAGGCGCAACGAGAGCCGCTTTCGTTACCACTTCCTCCACCGTAGATCCGGCTGTTGGAGTTCCCGTTGGACTTCCAACCGGCGGGGTCTTGACGCCAACTCGGCCATGAAGTTTGTTCTCAAGCGCGCGGCCCTCAACCGTCCCGACATGGACCCAACCTCCAACGAAGTCCAAGCCCCCACTCGCGCCCGCAAATCGGCTGAGCCTCGAGCATCTGATGACGCTCACGAACTCGGTCCCGTTTCACCGTTTCGTTCCACATTGCTCATTGTTTTAGGAATCGATCTGGTGGCACTGCTGGTCTGGCGAGCATGGTCAAATCCGGGAACGGGTGGTATAAACCGGTTAGCGCTCGTGCTTGCGGGCACAGTTCCCGTGGCGATCGTGGCGGTGACAAGACCGCTAACTCGACGGTTGGTGTTGCGGAGTTTGCTTCGTCGAAAGAGCCAAAGCGTTCTGCTAGGTATCTGCGGTTTGCTAGCCACAACGGCGTTAACGGCTTCATGGCAACTCGACTTGGGCTACGAAAGTTCGGCCAACAACGCAGCGGCCGCCACGCTTGGCCCGGTCGATGAACTGATCTTTACCTTGTCGGCGGTCGATCGAGCAAACGTTCAACAATTGATCACCGAAACCACAACTACGACGGACCTTACGCTCAGTAGCCCTGCCCCCAATAGTTGGACCCGAAGGATTGATGGTCAACTGGCATTTGTTTCGGCGCCAACTCTGCTCACCCAGGGAACCCACACGTTGCGGGCCACAGCTATTGAACTCGATCTGGTGAAAGCTTCGACTTTTGGTGGTGTTCCCGCGGATACCGGTTTTGCGGGAGCGGTTGCGCTCGATGGAAAAGGTTTACTGCTTGGTGCTGATGCGGCCGAACGGTTTGCCATCGACCGAACCAGTCCGGTCCGTTTAGTTGTAGGTGGAGGATCGCTGGATTTGCGGGTCGGTGGGGTTCTAGAACGCCGTGGCTTGGCGGCGCTGTCGTTGTATGGCGATGCGCATCCTCTGGTTGTTTTCGTCGCACCGGGAACCCTTGTTGCTACTGCCCTTGAACCAAACTCCCTCACGTACGGTATCGCCATTTCCAATAAAGGTGGGGTGCGAGAAGGCTTGCGATCTTCATCGGCAGTTACCAATGGACTCAACGATCTCTTGCTTTCTAAAACCCAGGTTTCAGCCTCCGAGGACCCCGGGGAGGACGCGATCAGCGGAACCCCACTTGGCCAAACCATTGATGGGAATAATTCGGCGCCGAGTGGCCAATCGCAGATCGTTGCTTCCGTCGTGGCCCGTAAACAAGATCTGTTCAACAACGCCAACAAGGTCAACCTTCCGCTTTTGCGATTGGTTCGCCTGCTTAGCACCCTGTTGAGTTTTGCCGTTGGGGCCGTGTTACTCGGATCGTGTCGATCGTTCGCTTGGGTGCGGCAAAGTGAGGTCAACACCCTTCGTGCCCTGGGATTCGTGCGGAACGATTTGCTGGGTTTTTTTGCGTTGGAAGCCTGGATTCTTAGTGCGATTTCCACTTTCCTTGGGGCGCTCCTTGGAACGGCGTTCGCGTGGTTTGCCTTTCCCGCCGGTTCGGGTTCTGGTGGCTCGGGGCTGAGTGATCTGGCACCAAAAATCTCTCGTGTTGCAGGAGTGTCGGGTTTCGCCGCTGGCTTTTCCGCCATGTTGCTTACGGTTACCGCTTCATTGGCCGTTGCTTCGCTCGGTAGTGCTGCCCACGGAACACGTAAACGTTTTGGTACCCCGCAAGAGAGGCACCGAGTTCGCTCCCGTCGCAGCGCGTTCGCGGCCATGCTTGGGCTTGCTCCGCTCGCGCTGTTTGGGTTGTGGACGTTAGTACATGGGGTCAGTTCGCTTTCGCCGTTCCCTCTGTTGTTTTCGCTTGGGTTGTTTGGCTTGGTGGTACTCGCAGGACTTCGTAGTGTTGTTCCGGCATTTCCGGCCCGAAGGTTTGTTGCCACTGTTGTTGGGTTAACTGCACTTTTCGGGCCCTTCACTTGGTCGCGAGTGTTTAAGCGCATGGACACCGGTTCGGTTTTTCTGCAAGCGCTGCTACTGGCCGCTGCGGGCGTCGCGCTGTTTGGTCTGTGGGGTACCCATCCAACTAAACGCGCAAAGAATGCAAAGGTATTTAACACCAGAGCATTCGGGGCAGCGGTGGTACCGTCCGATATTGTTAGTGGTGCTGCGGGTGACCAACGCAACGCTGGGAAAAATCGGGTTTTGAAGAGCCTCCAAGCAGTTATAAACGGCATAAGCCGGCGATTTTCTGTGGCGGAGAAGGAGCCGGTAGAAGAGGGTCAGCGGACGTTTCCTCGTGACCTTCTTCCCGATCAACGTGGCGTGTCGATTCTTCGCGGATCAGACTCGCTTCTTCGGCGACGGGGATCGAAGGCCGTTCAAAAAGTGATCAGCTCAGCATTTCTTCGTCGACCACTTTCGCGTTCGAACGGTGTTCGATTTATCGTAAGTTTGCTTACGGCCTCAGTGTTATCGATCGTTCTTCTTCGTTCGTCTCTAGCTACTTCGTTGCCGGGAGCTTCCTCAACGGGTGGATGGGCCGGGGTGATCGTTGCTCCAGACGATGCACAACTTGCCGAAAGCCAAGCGGTGGTTGCTCGCTTTGGTTCTTCATCACCAGTAGCGGTGCTCGGCGTACAAGGTTCGATTGGTTCAACGCCGATTATCGGGGCTGAGCTTTCGATCATCGATTACTCGTTTGTTGAAACGGTCGCGCCCTCACTCGATGATCGGTTGTCTTCACTTCCCGATGATCAGGCGGTTTGGGATCGAGTGGTTTCAGGCGATGGTGTGGTTGTGGCGGCCGATGCCTTGGTCGACGGGTCCTCTACGACCAAGCGAGTACAGGTTGGTGACTCGGTATCCTTGGCTTACAGAGCAACAGGGCGAAGCGTATCGTCGCCGATTCTTGGCATAGCCAGGGCGCTACCCGGATTGGGCACTGTTGTCGGTGGAACAAGGAT
>JAYUVJ010000112.1:0-3589 GCA_043754155.1 Acidimicrobiia bacterium | reverse complement strand
CGCGAAGATCCCGAAATGTGGCCACGCGCCCTGGAAGAACTTCTCCGCGTGTATGCCCCCGTCACTATGGCCCGCATCGTTGATCACGACACTGAATTCCAGGGTTGCCCCATGAAAGCCGGTGATCGAGTGCTGATGTCGTTTCCATCGGCCAATCGTGATCCTCGGATGTTCGAAGATCCCGACACGGTGAAGCTCGACCGCGAACACAACCGTCATGTGGCCTTTGGTGCAGGAATTCACCGTTGCGCCGGATCCAATTTGGCTCGCCTTGAAGTGCGAATTGCCGCGCAGGTGTGGCTGGAACGAATCCCGGAATTTGAACTCATGGACCCGGCTGCCGTTACGTGGGCCGGCGGACAGGTTCGTGGGCCACGAGTATGCATGATGAAGTTTCCCGTCGCCTAACCCGCCAATCCAAGGACCGCAACCCAACGACCGCAAACCCGCTGTACACGGGAAACTCAGGTGAATCGTCCTTGGGAGGTGTAGCTGGCCGGTAGCGTGTTCGGCAGTGACGTTTAGCCCGAATGCCATACGTGGAGCCGATGGGGCTCGGTCGGCCACGATCGATTACCAGCTGACCCGCCGCCACCTCCTTGCCGAAGTGAAGCGAGGACGGTTAGGCCGCGTCGATGTTTGCGATGCCCACCCTGAGTTGATTCGGGCAGCGGAAAACGTGGGTGAACTTACCGACGTTGATTGCCCGGTCTGCGAAGAACAAAAACTCATCAACGTTTCCTATGTCTTTGGTGGAGGTCTCCCGTCTTTTGGGCGCTGCATCACTAAGCCCTCGGAGCTGACGGCCTTCAACGGCCAACAGGGTGAATATGCCTGTTATGTGGTGGAGATTTGTGTGGGTTGTCGATGGAATCATTTGCTCCGAGTCTTTCGGTTAGGTCGAGGCGTTGCCCGCGCCTGAACGCAATCGGGCTGCGGATCGAAAGCGTCAGCCTGGCCCTACCGAACGGGTACCGCTACCCAAGCGTGCTGAACGACCTGACCGCACGGGATCGGTTCCTCGGGAGAGGTATTCAACCGCCGGACCTTCAGCGACACGAGCATCGGACCGCGGCAAAGAACGCGTTGGAAATTCCTCAACATCGCGAGAAAACGCTCGCCGGGCCTCGGTGCGAGACGACAACCGTGACCGCAGCGCCGTTCGAGTCACGCGCGATCGTGACGGTGGCGCAGGTAGGCGCGATCGAAAGAATTCACAGAGCCGAGCGGACCGCGCCGAGTTACGTGATACCTATAGCGATCGAGGAACTACTCCACGTAAAAAGCGCGCGTTTACCCGCCGGTTGCTCCGATGGTTTTGGGCCCTTTTCATTCTCGCAGTGTTGGCCGGAGGCATAGCTTTTTTTGCGCTAAGTGCCTATGTATCAAGCGTTCCGCTGCCACCTGAAGCGGTGCAAGTACAAACCGCCTACGTGTTTGACGTAAACGGGAAACCCCTAGCTACGCTTACTAACGGTGAGAATCGCGAAAGCGTGAAAATCGGAGAAGTACCACGTGTAGTGATCGATGCGGTGTTGGCTGCAGAGGACCGACGTTTTTACGAGCACGGTGGCGTTGACCCACTCAGCATCGTACGTGCGGTATACCAAGATGTGCGCAATAGCGGACGTCCTCAAGGCGGTTCCACGATTACGCAACAGTACGTAAAGAATGTGTACGTAGGACGTGAACGATCACTCAAACGTAAGCTCCGTGAGGCCGCCATTTCGGTGAAACTTGAACGCAAACTTTCTAAAGATCAAATCCTTGAGCGGTATCTCAACACGATCTATTTCGGCAGAGGTGCTTACGGTATTCAAGCTGCGGCCAAGGCCTATTTCAACCACGATCTGGCCGAAACCAATCTCCCTCAGGCGGCGTACCTAGCTGCGCTCATTCGTGGTCCTGAATCCACGGATGCAACACGAAACCTGAAGAAAGCAACCCAACGCAGGCAATCGGTGCTCGACGCCATGCTGCTTACGGGGGTAGTTACTCAAGCACAACATGATGATGCAACCTCAACGACAATTGTTGGGGAAGGCGGCGTGGTCGCTAGGCACGCCAGCAGTGGCACCTCGTACAACGATCCAGAATCTGGTTCACAGTTTGCTGTTGACTATGCCCGCCGTTATGTGATCGACACCTTTGGCGCACAAGCCCTAGAAACCGGTGGTTTACGCATCACCACATCGATTGATCTCGCCGTGCAAAAGCGCGTGAAACGTGAAGCGAACAAGTTGCTTAACAAGACTTCCGATCCTGACACGGCGGTAGTCGTGGAAAACCATGATGGCCAAATTCTTGCCATGTTGGGTGGTAAAGACTGGACACAATCAAATGTGAACTTAGCAGTGGGTCGAGGGTTTGGTGGCGAGGGCCGTGCCGGAGGTTCTACGTTCAAGCCTTTTGCCTTGGCTGCCGCTATTCGCCAGGGCTTCACGGTGGAATCCGCATTTAAGGCCCCGAATTCCATTGAGATTGTGCAAGACGATGGCAAAGCCGAACCCTGGAAGGTCACCAACTACGATGACAAATCGTACGGAACCATGAACCTGATCGATGCCACCCGGTTATCCATCAACACGGTGTTTGCCCAGCTGGTTACCAACGAAAATGTGGGTGCCGCGGCCGTCGCCGATACAGCCTCGCTACTCGGGGTCAAGTCGCCGCTGCAAGCCGTGGATTCGATTGTGCTCGGTACGCAAAATGTTGCACCACTGGAAATGGCCGACGCCTATCGCACGTTCGCCAATCGCGGCGTTGCATCTGATCCCATCATCGTGGTGAAGGTAACCGATGCCAATGGCAAAGAATTCACCCTTCCTTCAAAGCTACAACGACGGGTTCTTTCCGAACAGGACGCCGACGTAATGAACAGTGTGCTTGGTACTGTCGTAAGTAATGGGACCGGAGTCGCAGCAAAACTGAAGGGCGCAGAAGTAGCTGGAAAGACTGGCACCACCAATGACTACAACGATGCGTGGTTTGTTGGTTACACCCCAAAGCAGTGCTGTGTTGTGGCCATCTGGATGGGTTACGCCAACGGTGGAAAACGCATGACCAACGTGCACGGCCGAAAAGTTTCCGGTGGATCATTTCCTGCCGAACTGTTCGCCCGAATCATGACGCCCCTCGTTAATGGAGTCGATGTGGGCACGTTCCCGGAAATCAAGGAGTACCCCGGTGAGCTGCTCGGCCCCTCTCGGCGATCTGGCGGCACTTCGAGTGGTGACACTCCGGTGGCAACGAAACCTCGATCCAAGAAGCCAACTCGAACCACTGCACAAGACACCTCGGCTGACACGCAAACCCCTCGGGTACCTGCGGCCGGCGCGATCGATCCGCCGACCGATGCCCTCACGCCCGGCGAAGTTACGCATCAGCCAGCGCCTCAACCCGAGCCAGTGCCCCAACCGGCCCCGCAACCCGAACCCGCGCCAGCTCCTCCGCCTGTAGAAATCGTGCCGACGCCCGTGGCATAGCCGTCTTGGCGAACGGTGCTTCGGGCCCGAGATCTCCTACACCTGAACAATTCGGGAACCCTAGAAATCTCAAACATACGAATGTCTGATTTCCGCTAGTAATG
>JAYUVJ010000111.1:0-2476 GCA_043754155.1 Acidimicrobiia bacterium | reverse complement strand
ACTACCAACGAAGGTTTGCGGCTAACGCGTTGCCTTGGCGATGACCCTCGGCCATGACGAGAGCAGAAAGTGAAGCGTCCATACGGTTGATGCCAATCGCGTCATTCGCTGCATCATCGGGCAACAGCACCGTTACTTTGGCGCCAGTGGCTTCGAGAGCGGCGGCCTCCCGGATGACTTGGGCTCCGGCAGCGGGATCCATCCCATCGGATCGTGAACCAATCGGGGCAATGATCAACACTGAATCGTGGCCGGCAGCCAACTCGGCACAAGTACCGGAATACAGGCCCCCGTCGACCAAACGACGCCCACCCACAAGCACCGGCGCAAAAATGCCCGGCACGCAGATGCTGGCGGAAATGGCATCGGCCAACGAAACACCGGAGTTGGCATCGAGGACCACAAACTCGCCGGTAGTCGCGTCGACGGCTGAGCAACGAAAGGTACGAGCGGGCCAGTTGTGCGCCACGTCGGCATGGAGAAGCTCGCGCATCCTTGCTTCCGGGAGGGTTTTCGACTGGAGGGCCATCTGGGCCACCGGCAAGAGCGAAGCGGGAGTGTTGTCGGCAATCAGCGCCCAAGCCCCCGCAACCGCCATGAATTCCATGAAGTCCATCGAGCCCATTGCTTCGGTCGCCAGTGCACCATCGTTGTTCAGTTGGTCCTTGGCCATCGTTTCGAAATCCTGACCGTCGGCTAGGCGAGCACCCACGATCGAACCCGCCGAAGTACCAATAACTAAGTCGGCTTCGTGGGTATCAACGCCACCTTCGGCCAGGCCCTGCAGGACACCAATCAACCATGCGACGCCCGTAGCGCCACCACCACCAAGAACAAGAGCACGTGACATGGCGAAAATGTTGCCACAAACTTACGAACTATTTCAGTCGCGCTGACCTTGTCCCTGTTTTGGTTGACTACTCACTCGACGTTGCAACAGTTCTGCAATTGAGGTGGGGTCGCTGATGTCGATGAGTTGTGCGTGAAAGATCGCCGAGTTCCGCGTGGAGAGCCAACCGCGAATGAGCCGGTCTTGCTCGCTCTTGGGCCGGGCCATCTTCGGTGTGATCATCAACAGTCGTTTGGTGCCGACGCCTTCGAGAATCGAACCGCGGGCTATGGCTCGCCAGGTGGTGTCGAGGCGATTAAGTCCACCGCGGCTGGCAATGTTGGTGCCGCAAAGGTCGATGTGCCATTGCGCGCCCTCGGCATCGCGCACCACAAAGGGAACGATCATACCTGTATCCGGTATGCGCACATCGGACTTTTCTATGGTGAAACCAGCGGCAGTGAGCACCCGTTTGGCCATCTCGTTGGTGGAGAGGCCCTCATTGGTGAATTGGTCGATGAGTACTTGGGCCGTGGTGTGCGCCTTCGTTGCAGGATCAGTTTCGACGGTGGCTGGAAGACTGGTTGCTAGGCCAGCCTGTTCGGAAAGTTCTTCGGCTACGCGGCCCTTGGCCAGTTCGCAGTAGACCGGATCGAGGTCATAGCCAACATATCTGCGACCGGTTCGAGCAGCAGCGACCATCGTTGAACCGGAACCAAGAAAGGGATCGAGAACCAAATCATTCGCATAGGTATGCATATGAATTAAACGTTCGGGCAGGGCGACCGGAAAAGGGGCGGGGTGGCCAACCCGTTTGGCGCTTTCGGAAGCAAAATGCCAAACGTCAAGAGTTGATTCCATGAATTCGTCGGCGCCGATGGTGATGCGATGAGGCAGGTTTTGCTCTTTGCGTACTGCGGCTTTCAGGGCGCGATCGAACCTGCCCTTACTGGCCACCACGATGCGCTCGGTCATGTCGCGCAACACCGGATTCGCAGGGCTACGAAACGATCCCCAAGCACACGATCCAGTGGCACCGTCGGCCTTTTGCCAAACGATTTCACCGCGGAGCAACAGGCCTAGAGAAGCCAAAATTGCCGTGACATCGGCGGCGAGGTTCCGGTACGGTTTGCGCCCCAAGTTGGCTACGTTGACGGCTATTCGTCCTCCGGGTTCCAGTACACGGACACACTCGGCGAACACTTCGCGCAACATGGTGAGGTACTCGGTATAGCTGGCAGGCACGCCTTCGCGAGTGGCTTCTTCTTCGTACTGTTTGCCGGCGAAATACGGCGGCGAGGTCACCACGAGTGCTACTTCTCCATCGCGCAACTCGCTCATGTCGCGTGCATCACCGGCGCGGATGGGATCAGTGATTTCACGTGGCGCCAAAACCGTGGCATCGTCGGAAAGATCGAGCCGTTCATCTGCAAAGCGCGCATAGAAACCCGAAGCATCGTGGCTTTCGCGTTTGCCCGAACCAAAGTTCGATGTGGAGGTGGGCCGACGTTGCACTGTTACAGCGTGGCACGCGCTTTCGTGACACGCGAATGGTTTGGCGGAAATCTTAGTTCCGGCAGGGCCAAAGACACTTGAGCAGACGACACCGTAGCGTCGACCAGTTGTGGTGGATTGACGGGCGAAGGA
>JAYUVJ010000110.1:0-8703 GCA_043754155.1 Acidimicrobiia bacterium | reverse complement strand
TTACGCGGAACGCAAGCCCTCATTTTTCAGGATCTCGTAGAGAAGACTCACGAAAGGGTGGGGACCATCGACAAAGGTTGGCAAACTAAGAATTCCGGTATTTGTGAATGGCGATTGGTGCAAGTACCAAAGAAATTCCAATCGACCAGGCAACGGCAATCAACACCTTTGTGGCCGTGGGACCTCCCAGCATGCAGGCCCGAACCGCGTTGGCCGTTGCACTAACTGGTTGATTGCGAGCCCATGCAGCCAAGAATTTCGGCATTGAACGAGTGTCTACAAAGAGGTTTGACGCAAACACCAATGGTGCCAACAGAGGAAACGAGGCCGCCTGCGCTGCCTCTGAATTAGGAACGGAAAGACCAATCAGGGCAAACAACCAAGCGAGCGCAAAACCAAACACCAGCATCACTCCAACGCCGGCGACCACCATCACCATGTTGGTATGAGTTCGAAACCCCACGAGAAAAGCAATGCCAATCAACAACGAAATGATGAACAAGTTGCGAAACGTATCTGCAAGCACCCGTCCAGCCAACACTGCTGATCGTGACATGGGCAGCGAACGAAGCCGTTCTAAAAGACCCGCTCCTTTGTCTTGGGCCAGGGCGATTGCCGTACTGATCGCCCCAAATCCGAGTGTTTGCACGAAAATTCCGGGCATGAGGTAGTCAACGTAGTTTTGACCAGGAATCTTGATTGCTCCACCAAAGACGTAGCGGAACATAAGCGTAAATATCACTGGTTGCACCAATGAGAACACCAGAACCTGTGGCACTCGACGCATTGTCAGTAGATTCCGACCCGTCATGGCTACGGCATCTTTGACGGCCCAACCCAGTCCTGCGCTTGGTGCGGTGGCAATGCTAGTTCCGGTTGGGGTGTTTGGCGCAGATGAAGCTGCAACTTGAGGAGAAGCCGTTGAAGTGTTCATTTATTTGCCTCCGGTGAGATTAAGGAAAACGTCGTCGAGGGTGGGTTCTTGAAGTTCGAGTCGACCAACATGAATGCTGGCAGCATCGAGACGGTTGAGTACTTCACGGATGGTTTTTGCTCCTCCGCGCAGTGGCACGGCGATAGTCAAAGGATCCGTTCCGGCAGCCGACGGTGCATACTCGACAAGCAACCTCGCAGCTGTTGCGACATCCTCAACGCTCTGCATGCGCAACGAAATTGTCGTTTCGCCCAGGGTTGCCTTGAGTTCCGCAGGAGTTCCTTCGGCGGCCACGACGCCTTTATCGATGACCACAATGCGGTTAGCCAAACGGTCGGCCTCTTCGAGGTACTGCGTGGTGAGCAGAACGGTTGTTCCATCGGCAACTAAGGATTCAATGACATCCCAGAGATCAGAACGGCTCGAAGGATCAAGCCCCGTTGTTGGCTCGTCGAGCAGGAGCACCGGTGGATGGGTAACCAGCGCGGCGCCAAGATCGAGGCGCCGACGCATTCCACCCGAATAGGTGCGGGCCGTTCGATCCCCCGCATCGGTGAGCCCAAATTGGTCGAGCAGCTTCACCGCTTGAAGCCGGGCGACGGATTTTGACAAATGATTGAGGCGGCCCACCAGCGTGAGGTTTTCTCTGCCCGTAAGGTTTTCGTCGATGGCCGCGTATTGGCCTGCGAGTCCAATATTGCGGCGAACCGATTGCGGATCCTCAACCACATTGTGCCCAGCGACGATGGCTCGGCCCGAATCAGGTTTGAGGATAGTAGTGAGAATACGAACAGCGGTCGTTTTCCCTGCCCCGTTAGGACCAAGCAACCCCAGGACGGTACCCCTTGGCACCTCAAGGGAGACTCCATTGAGGGCTTTCACGTCTCCAAAGTGTTTCACCAACTTTTCGGCGGTAATAGCTGCAGTCGTCATGCGTCAAAGGTAGCTGTTTGAATTTGCCTACCTCTCGATCACGAAAGGCGGTTTCGCTTGGGGGTAGTGAGGAGGGATACGTGAGTAGGGATACGTGAGTGGGAATACGTGAGTAGGGATACGTGAGTAGGGATACGTGAGTGGGAATACGTGAGTAACGATATCGGCGCGAAAAAGCGTGCTGATCCCAGTATGAGAACAGCCCGACCTTTGGCCGGGCTGTCAGGAAGTATTTTGAGTTAGGCCTTGGGCCTCAGAGAACTTCTAAACTTTACTGGGCCACAACGGCCTTGGCATGCTCACGAAGATCCACAACCGTGTCGGAAAGTACCGGCTTTTGAACGTTCCCAGCTTGAATGTTCTCAGTGTGGCGGAGGTCGAGGACAACGTCGATGGAGTCGATGGAGTCATCGGAGTCATCGGAGTCATCGGAGGACTGATCGAGAATCTGAGTGTTCTGAGTACTTTCGGGTGGCAGAGTCAGCGCGGTAGTGGTTGCATCCGAAGTTGCGATGTTGGTTGTCTGAAGGGACTTCGCCGCGAAATGTTTTGGCAGTGACATCTCAACAAAAGAAGCGGCGAGCAAGGTGGCGCCGAGTTCGGCAACAACGATCATGCCGGCGCTGGTGGACAAACGAGTTGCCCCTGATGCGGCGAGCGTTATCATCATGGCGCCTGCGGCCAAACGTGCGATCGAACCGATCACCAAGGTGTTGGCCGCTGAACGGTGAAGCTGCGTTGTGACTGATCGAGCTTGGGCAAATGCAGCGGAGCGAAGGGCGAAATCAACCAGAGCAATGGCAATCAGGAGCGGCTTTGCAAAAGCGGTGGCGAAGTTGAGACCTTGGGCCATAACGGAGACGAGCCAAACCGCAGCCATCGTCTTGAGAGTGCGATTGAGTTTGGCATCAACATGCTTGCGAAAAAAAGGCACGAGCTGAAACGTTGCATAGAGGGCAACGCCTCGGCTTGCGAAACTCAACGCGTTGACGGACGAAATTCCCTTGGTGCGGAGAACAATCGCAGCGATCCCGGCGCCGGTAAGAGCAACGCCGAGCCCGGTGATTAACTCCGACGTACCTGTTCGGTTCGTCTTGAGGTCATGTCCTTCGGCCGATCCAACGGGGTTAACGGAAGTAGTCATGGTTACCCATCGGCTCCCGAACATGAGACCTTTACAGTTCTGAACGCATTTTCAGATCTTTTTTGGAATTGCCGGAGGGTTTGGTGAGGCCGGCAAATTCACTGGCGACACTGAACGCGATCAGCGTGGGTAGATCAGCGAGGTTGAATCTGTCCGCTTACGAATCTGATGCGCCCAGCCACGTTTACTGCGTGGTCTCCAAGCCGTTCGTAGAACCGAGCCACCAGGGCCAAGTCGATCGCTACGGGTAGAGGCAGCTCCGCTTCGACAATTTCGGCAATTAAGGCGACATGCAACTCATCAAGTTCGTCATCATGGGCGCGCATACGTTCATATGCCTGCGGGTCGCGTTCGGCGTAGGCCCTGGCAGCTTCCATCCACAATGCAGAACCTACCGTTCCCATCCGTTCAACCAATCCCCGCGCTCGTGGCGACAAACCCGTAGCCAACTCACGTATGGCACGCTTCGCAATATGGCGAACTAAATCACCGCTGCGTTCTAGCTCGGGCACGATGCGCAACATCGAGAGCAGATACCGCATGTCAGTGGCGGCGGGGGCTTGCAAAGCGAATTGACGCTGCACCATCTCTTCGATGTCGAGATACAGCGAATCAATAAGACGGTCGCGGGAAATGATCAACACCGCAGCCTCGTGATCAGATGCAAGGAGCGCATCGGTTGCGGCGGCCATGTTCTCACTCACGAGTCCAAACAGTTGCGTAACTTTTTCATCGATGTCACGTAACTCTTGGGCGAAGTCGCGTTGCTTCATTGATGCTCCGATCGCAAAATGTGTCCCAAACTAAGCCGAGTGGCTGTTGGACCTACTATTCCGTAGCTTAGGCATCCCAAGGGTGTCGCGTGCCGGTATTGCTCACGGCGAAGACAGTTCTTCTGCTTTCCTCCTGTCGTTCAGATTCCGTTCACCTTGCGTACAGCCGCACGCAACCAGCATCATGAAGTATTCGTACTATGACTGAAGTAGCCCTAGGCAGCGGCCCACCTTTAGGATCACCAATCGATGGGCAACGCCAACTGTTTTCACCGGTTCGCAAGTCCGACAAAACGTTTCGGGCGGTCACCACTGCCGCCGCTTTCACGTCTCTCGTAGTGATGGCACTTATCGCATTTTTTCTTTTCAAAGAGGCGTGGCCAGCGTTAGACAAAGCTGGCTCGAGCTTCTTTACCGCCTTTGGCTGGACGCCGGATGAGGAAGGAACCAAGTACGGGATTGCCGCCATGCTTTTTGGCACGGTGATGATTGCCTTTATTGCGTTGTTGGTGGCATTCCCAGTGTCGGTTGGGTGCGCGCTGTTTATAAACGAATACGCTCCTCTGAAAATTCGTCGACCGCTGATCTCGCTCATCGATCTTCTGGCCGCGATTCCTTCGTTGATTTTTGGTCTCTGGGGATTGGCATTTTTGCAACCAAGAATGAACGGCTTGACGCAGTGGATGAACGATTACCTCGGCTTCATACCTATGTTCAAAGCAACACTGCGCGGCATTTACGGATCGTCGATTTTTGTGTCAGGAATCATCCTGGCCATCATGATCATTCCCATCATCACGTCTATTTCTCGCTCGGTGATGGCTGAGGTTCCACGTGTTGACTGTGAAGCAGCGCTAGCTCTTGGTGGCACCCGTGCTGGGATGGTTAGGGAAGTGATTTTGCCTTTCGCTAAAAGCGGGTTGGTTGGCTCGGCCATGTTGGGTTTGGGTCGGGCGTTAGGCGAAACCATTGCTGTGGCGCTTATCCTGTCCAACGATTTCCGTGTCCCCTCATCGTTCATCTCCCCGGGTGGAGCTTCGGTGGCAGGCACGATTGCCAACAAGTTTCCAGAGGCGTCGACGAATGGGAGAAGTGCCTTGATCGCTGCTGGGTTGGTGTTGTTCGTGGTGACACTGCTGGTCAACATCGTTGCTCGAGCGGTGGTAAGCCGATCAAAAAAGCTCGCTCCGTCGAGGTCGAAGTAATCATGTCGACGCCAACCCCACCGCTCGGAAAAGGTTCTGTTTCGACTACCGGTTCTGTTTCGCCAATGGCAACTGGCGCGTTGGTAAAGCCCCGAAAAACCCGTCAGTTCGGCCTTCGTGAAGTTGCCCAAGTGAGTGCTTGCCTCGTTGGTTCAATAGCTTTGGTCGCTGTGGTGTTTGCGCTAACCCCGCTCTCCGGTGGGTTGGGGTACGTGCTTGTTACCTACGTCACTTTTCTAGTAGCCCTCTATATTCTCGGACGGCTCACCATCGACCGAAAGGCGGGAATCGACAGGGTGGTCACGGTGATAATTGGATCTGCTGCATTGGTGGTTGCAGGCCTGCTGGTCCTCATCGTTGGTTATGTGGTGTTCAAAGGAGCGCCAACATTGCGGATCGATTTTTTCACCAAAACACTTTCCGGGGTTGATCCCAGTGCGCCGGCAACGGTTGGCGGTGGCCTAAACGCCATCGTTGGCACCTTGTCGCAGGTGGGAATTTCCACGCTGGTTTCGGTACCGTTCGGTGTACTTACGGCGGTTTACCTCAACGAGATCAAAGGCCGTTTTGCCCCATTCATCCGGGTGCTCGTTGATGCGATGAGCGGAATACCTTCGATCGTGGCGGGACTGTTTATTTACACCCTTTGGGTAGTTGGTCCGGGTCATGGTTACAGCGGATTGGCCGGCTCGTTTGCCCTTGGCATTCTGATGCTTCCTACCATTGCCCGCACTACCGAGGAAATGCTCAAGCTGGTGAACCCTTCGCTGCGTGAAGCCTCACTAGCCCTTGGTTCCCCTGAGTGGCGGACGGTTTTGCAAGTGGTCCTACCTACGGCGAGAACCGGGATCATTACGGCAACGATCTTGGGCATCGCCCGAGTTGCGGGTGAGACGGCGCCGCTGCTTATGACCACCTTTGGGAACGACAGCGTAATTGGACCGATTAAAGGCTTGTCCACTGAGCAGTCCTCGTTGCCTCTTTATGTCTTCCAGCAGTTCGGACTCGATCAGCGTCAGCGTGCGTGGACGGGTGCGTTGGTTCTTGTCGGTCTCGTCGTTATGTTGTTTGTGTTAGCTCGAGCACTTTCCCGCCCCAAGAAGTATCGGTAGATCGTTCTGCAAATTCCTTTTCCTTCGCTTGCTAACTGCTACGTCCCCAGATAAATCCAGTTCCGAGCATGCAATGAAAACCTTTTCTTCTCCCAGCCTCAACCTCTCCAGCCTCAACTTCTCCTATCCACCGCCCCACCCGCAGCACCGCAACCTCCCGCACACGCGCTTATTGACTTGAGGAATATGTCGACAACTACTGAGATCCAATCGCTACAAACCACAAGCGAGTCCAATCACGGTGATGCGTTGCCGCAAACCGTGTTTGCGCTCCAGGCACAGTCAGTGTCATGTTGGTTCGGCAAACGCAAAGTTCTTGAAGGCGTTTCACTTGATGTTGAACGCGGCTCGGTTGTCGCCCTCATCGGCCCGTCGGGTTGCGGCAAGTCAACGTTTTTGCGTTCGCTAAATCGTATGCACGAGTTGGTTCCTGGAGCAGCGCTCGGCGGGGCAGTGTTGCTCGACGGTGTTGATATTTACGGTGAGCAAATGCGCCCAGCCGAGGTACGAAGGCGCATTGGCATGGTGTTCCAGAAACCAAATCCGTTTCCAGCGATGACTATTCGTGAAAACGTGCTCGCCGGCTTGAAGCTCACCGGTACAAAAGTCGACGACCCAAACGCATTGTTGGAATGGGCGTTAACGAGGGCGAGCTTATGGAATGAAGTGAAGGACCGTTTGGACTCGCCAGGGGGTTCACTTTCGGGTGGACAACAACAACGGCTCTGTATCGCTCGTTCGTTAGCCGTAAAACCAAGCGTGCTGCTGATGGACGAACCATGCTCGGCTCTTGATCCAACCTCAACTCGACGTATTGAAGAAACCATCTCCGAAATTTCCGAAGATGTTACGGTGGTCATTGTTACCCACAACATGCAACAAGCCCAGCGTGTGAGCGATTACTGCGCATTCTTTCTTGCCGAAGAAGGGCAAAGCGGTCACATTGTGGAATCGGGAACGACCGAGATGATGTTCACCTCACCGGTTGATCCCCGAACGAACGATTACGTCAACGGCCGTTTCGGTTGAGTCTACAGATCCCTGTTTGCACTGCGGGTTTTGCAGATCCCCGTTTTGCATTTCGTTTTGCATTTCGCGTTGCACTTCGCCTTGCATCAGCCGTGTTGCACAACGTTGGCTGAGTAAAGGAATTCAAATAACGTTTACCTTCCCGTTAGATGGAGTGCCCTCTGTGTTTCCGAAGCGTCCGTAACGTTTATGTCGTACCAAGCACAGTGCTCGGGATTACAAGTTTTTCGCCCTTCAGGAGAACCAAACGTGAAATGCAAACTGTTTATTGCTGGTGCAGTAGTTGCCTCCCTTCCCCTCGTAGCGCTCACCGCCGGTTTTGCCAACGCCCAAACCGCGGTTCTCGACAAGGGCATTACGGTATCGGGTCAGGGTTCAACTTTTGTGTCGAACCTGGTGGAACAATGCCGTGTAGATGCGAAAAACGAATTCGGTATCAATATCGCGTACCAGGGCACCGGCTCCGGCGCAGGCCGTAATGCCTACCTTGCCGGCACAAACGATTTCGGCGCGTCCGACGTGGCATTTCCGACCGCTGAATCCGAGAAGGCAAAGGCCAAGCCTTTCGTTTACATTCCCGTGGCGATCGGTGGAATTGCCGTGATGTACAAGGCCGGTTCGTTGACTGATCTCAAGCTTTCAGGGCCAACGCTTGCCGGGATTTTTGCAGGAAAGATTCAGAAGTGGGACGCCGAACCAATCGCCAAGGAAAATCCAGGGGTAAGCCTTCCGGGTGAAATCATTCGCGTGATTGTTCGTTCCGATTCCTCAGGAACCTCGAATGTTTTCAGTGACTACCTTGCGACTGTGGGCAAGGGAGCCTGGACTGCTGGAACCACCTCGAACTTTCCTGTGCCTGCGGGCAATGGAGTTGCACAGCGCGGTTCCGATGGTGTCTCGAATTATGTGGCCGGCTCGCAGGGTAACTTCTCGATTACTTACGCCGAATCGAGTTTTGCCGAAGAGCGCAAACTTGCGGTGGTCAAGGTGATCAATGCTTCAGGAAACGCTGTTGCTCCAGAGGCCGCTTCCATTACTGAGGCTCTTTCCGCTGCGGCAGCGAACGACGATGGCACGCTGCTTCTGAACTTCCAAACCCCGTCGCCAAAGGCGTACCCAATTTCCACTACCGCTTACGTGATAGCACCACAAACTCTCGACAAGAACAAGGGCGACGTTCTCCGCACCTTCCTAACTTTCATGGTTGGGGCATGTCAGAAAAAGGCTGACAAGGTTGGTTATGCGCCACTTCCGGCGAACTTGGTCAAAATAGGGATTGAAGCTATCGCCAAGATCAACCCTGGATCATCGCCAGTTCCCCTAGCGGCGGCTCCGGCAAGTCCCACTCCAACTTCGGCTGCAGCGGCGAAGGTAACCTCAACCACCGTTGCACCAAACTCAACGCCAGCCACAACTAAGCCCGTTGCGAAGCGCAAAACCACAACCAAACCAAAGCCGACGGTAAAGAAGAAGAAGTAGGCCGACTTTCTCAACGCGGCACTCAAAAGCGAAGTGGCCTTTGTTGCCCGAAACGCCACTCAGCACGCAACGGCGCGTGCTGGGTGCTTGGGTT
>JAYUVJ010000109.1:0-4119 GCA_043754155.1 Acidimicrobiia bacterium | reverse complement strand
TTTCCCCCCAACGAAAGCGGATCGATTTGGTGCGGCCCTTGATCAACTTAATGATGACCAATCGGACGACCAAACCAATCCTTCGGGCTTGCGAGAACCGGTCACAAAACGAGGGTTTCTTCGGGGTCGCAAAAGCCGCAAAGACACCGAGGATGCTCCATTCTCGGCGCCTACCGCTGAGCTTGGCCAGGATTCTGGGCATCCATCAGCGTCCCACGCTGCAGCTAGTGCACTGATTATCCCCACCGTAGTGCCAGACAAAATGCGGGCCGCGGGCGCTGTCGCCTCAGATTTGCGAGACGGCGAGGATTTTGATTACCAAGATGAGATTGCCGAACTCGATGAGTATGACGACCTTGAGGCCTACCAAGAAGAGGCCTACTTCAGTCCAAAGCTCACAAAACTGCTCTCCCGTGCGGGGTTTCTCGTCGTGACGCTTGCAGCCATTCGGATGCTCGTGCTTGTAGGCGTTGCCATAAAAGACGGGGCCAAAGATGCGCTAGGTACCCAAGATGTATTTCACCGTATCGGTAATGCCTTCGCCGAACTGGGATTCGCCCACGGTCTCATGCTCATTGTGGGCATCGCGATGGCTGCGACTCCGGCTCTGCTCGGTGACCCTTTCCTTGACGACGAAAGCCGCTCGATTGGCGCGACCTTCGGCATTGGTTTGATCGCCGCCGTATTCGGAGTGTTCGGTGGATTCGCAGCTGCTCGACTTGCGTTACGGGTAAACGACATCTCCGATCTCACCAATCCGGTTCTGTCGTCAACCACCAAGTGGGCAAAAGTTGCAATGAACCTGGTAGCTACCGCTGGCCTATCTCTCGTCGCTGTGATTGCTGCGATACGCGCTCTCGCCGGTGACCGCCAAGACCTCGACTAGTGGTCGGCTTCAGGTAGGTTGCGGTGGGTTTAGCCAGCGACCCGTAAATTCGGCTAGGCGCTCTGCCCATTCTTCGGCGGTTATCGCGTAACGCACATGGTCTTCCCACTTGCCGTTGATTTCCAAAAACCGTAGCGCTACACCTTCGGATCGAACACCAATTTTTTCAACCACACGTCGGGAAGCAACGTTACGGGGGACGATGCAAATCTCCAACCTGTGCAACCCCAACACGCCAAAAGAATAGGCACACGCGCCAACTACCGCTTCAGGCATCAAGGACTGGCCTGCGAAGCCTTCGTCGATCCAATAGCCCACGTTGGCCGATTGCTGAGCGCCGCGGGTGATGTTGTTGAGATTGCACTCGCCAGCAAATCGCCCGTCAACGAACATCCCAAATCCGGCGGACAATCCTGCCGTTCGCTCCCGATCTCGCTGTTCGCAACGAGCTTCGAAAGCTCGACGAACTTCAACAGCATCTGCTGTCCCCGATGGCCGAGCGGGTTCCCAAGGCAACAGCCATTGCGCACAGCGTCGTCGCACTTCTTGCCAAGCCAAAAAATCCGATGGTCGTAACGGACGCAAAATCATTCGGTGTGTGTGCACTTCGGGGCCCATGGCCGATGCCACTAAGCGCTCAACGAGGGGCAGCCGCCACTTTGCACCGGACATGTACCAACACTATTACGAACACCTGTTAAGAACACCACTAAGACGCCACTTAAAACACCAGGTAAGGACAACAGCAAGGACACCAGGTAAGAAGGTCTTACGACTCGATCGGCTGCACGATCGCCGAACGCTTCACCAGATCTGCAACTGATGCCAACAAGAGCGCAACGCCTGCACCCAGTAGCAACGTGCCGCGCGTCGACCAATGGTCCATGCCGTAGCCGCCTAACTTTGCACCGATGGGAATGGTGCCACCAAATGCCATGAACCACAACGCCATGATCGGAGCCCGGTCTCGTGAACTCACGTGCTGTTGAAGCACCGTGAGCATGGCTGTGGTAGTGCCGAAGTAAAAGAACCCGAGAACGAGCGCAACAGGGAACGCAAATGATGCGCTTCCAACTTGTGAGAAAGCTCCGAGCGCGCACGCGAAGCCCACGAACATCCAGCGAACCATCACGCGTTTATCAATCTTGGCGAGCACCGTTGCCATCGATAGACCACCCAGCATTGCTCCCAGCGCCCACGTAGCGTAAAGCAACGTGTACGTACCACTGCGCGATTTTATGTGAAACGCCCGTTCGGCAACCGTGGCGAACTGACCTATGTAGGGCAAGCACAAAGCCGACATAAAAAACATCATGAGTAACAAACGCCCAGCAATAGCGTTGCTTTTCGCCACTCGGACACCTACGAGCATTTGACGCCAACCTTGGGCATCGTCTTTCGTCCGCTTCGGCACCGGGGCAATCGGAATCGTCGCAATGGCAAACGCCGAGAAACCAAACGTGACGGCATTGATCAAAAAGGCCGCCGCCATGCCATGGGCTGTGTCGGCACGAACTCCAATAGGCGCCAGTAAGACCATTAAGATCGGCCCAATTACCCGAGCGCCGTTGAGCTGCGTGGAGTTCAAGGCAATTACGCCCGATAAGTCTTCCCGTGGGACAAGTTCAGGAATGACCGCCTGAAAGGAGGGGCCACTCAATGCCTGGGCAATGCCGCCTCCAAGTACGCCTAAGAACAAAGCAAGTTTCGTTGGGTGCGTGATGGCCATGACGGCTAGCCCAACGGCACAGAAAAACTGTAAAGCCTGCGCGCTGAGCATGATTTTTCGTCGGGGTAAACGGTTCGCCAAAACGCCACCAAGTACTGCCAAAGTGAGCACGGGACCAAATTGGGCAATGGCGATCGTGCCCACGAATGATGCCGAACCACGAGGATTCGTAGCGGTTTTCGTGAGCGCCAGGGCATAGGGGCCGATCACCACATTCTGCATCCATGTGCCGATTCCAGAGGCGAAGTTTCCAATGAAAATTCGGCGGAAATGCAAATATGACCAGGCCGAAGAGGCTGTACCTGGCGTAAGCGGTGGTTTCGATCCGCGATTTGCGCGGGGCTGATCTGCAACCAAAACAGCATGGTCAGGAGGATTCGGTTGGGCTCGGAAACTTTGCGCCTCAACCTGTTCAACCGAGCCATGCTCCAAGGACAACGCACTGGCTGCATCTTGGTCCCTGGAAATCCGAGTCATTGCTCAGATTCTCGCGCTCTTCTCCATTCGTTAACCAAACCGATCTCTGTGATTCGGGGCACCTTTTGGGCCATCGTTCAAAAAGCGGTTTCGCGTTCGCATCGTTGGCGGCATCGTTTTGCCGCGGCAGTGGTGAGAAAGCAAGGGATATTTACACCTGCACATGGGAGAATGTTGGCGTGTACCCGCCGATTCGCTTTGGACCGCTCACCCTCGATCCCCCGGTTGTACTCGCTCCCATGGCGGGGGTTACCAACGCGCCTTTCCGCACGCTATGTCGTCGCTTCGGTGCCGGGCTGTACGTGTCAGAGATGGTCATGGCCCGCGCGGTTGTAGAACGAAACAAAAAGACCGAGCGCATGATCTCGTTTGCTCCTGGAGAATCGCCACGAAGCATCCAGCTTTACGGCACCGAACCACACTCTCTCGGGGAAGCCGTCCGACGATTGGTCGCTGAAGGTTTAGTTGACCACATCGACATGAACTTTGGCTGCCCTGCTCCCAAGGTCACCCGAAACGGAGGTGGCTCAGCGGTTCCCTTGAAACGCAATTTATTCCGCTCCATTGTGCGCGCTGCGGTGGTTGCCGCACGGGAAGAATCGGGCGGACGGGTACCGGTGACCATCAAGTTCCGCAAAGGACTCAACGACGATTTGTTGACGTTCCTCGATGCAGGTCGCATTGGCGAAGAAGAAGGTGTTGCCGGGGTCGCACTACACGCTCGAACCGCCGAACAGCTCTACTCGGGTAAGGCCGATTGGAAAGCTATTGGCGAGCTAAAAGAAGCCGTAACCTCAATTCCTGTTCTCGGTAACGGTGACATTTGGGAGGCTTCCGATGCGCTCGCCATGATGCACGAAACCGGGTGCGACGGTGTTGTCGTCGGCCGCGGATGTCTTGGCAAACCATGGTTATTTCGGGATTTGGCTGATGCGTTTGCGGGGCGACCGATACAAGAACCTCCCGTTATGGCTGAAGTGACGGCCATGATGCGTGAGCACGCCCAATTGCTTTGGGAGTACTTCGA
>JAYUVJ010000108.1:0-3684 GCA_043754155.1 Acidimicrobiia bacterium | reverse complement strand
TTGACTACCTCATTGGTGTGGTGCGCGTCGCATCTCTCGGGAGGCGCGTGGCATCCAGGGTAGAGACAGCGCTCATCGCGCACGACCAACACAAGCCGTTGGACCGGCGTTGGGTCCCTGCGAGATCGTCCGAATTTCAGTACCTCGCCCGCCATGTTCTTAAAGCAATAGTACAGGTCGTTGCGTGCTTGATCGAGGAGTGTGTCCGTGATGGGAATTGGTCCACCACCGGCGATTCGCGCTTCCCATTTGTCGACGTCGAAAACGATCACCACCGCGGGCTTGCCCGTCTTGACTTGTGTGAAATACGAGCGCTGGCCGATCGGTTCCACTTGTACGGCGGGACTCGTTAACGGCGCGGAGAGGTTTTCAGTGTTCTGATTTGCATGGACGGTTTCAACTTCTGAGTAATTATCGCTGTTGGTTTCCTGGTCGCGCTCAGCAGATCGACTTACGGCCGTCGAGCCAAGTGAAGAGTGGTGTTCTCCAGGCAATTTACTTTCGGCGGTTGAATGGGCGCAAAGATCGGTCTCGGTGCGGCCGGAAAGATGAAAGTCCTGTTGCTCGGTTGCATTGTCGGCGCTGGGGTGCGTGCTGTGAGGCGAGGCCTCGTTCGTCTTGACTTCACCACACGAGGCTGAAAGCCGGAACTGCTCGACGGCGTTGGCAAATTCCTCCGGTGAAGTAAAAGCTGCATCATCAAGCAGAGACGCCGCGCCGGGCATGTCGGCAACCGGAGCTAGCGCGCCAATATGTTCGCTGGACACCGAACCGCTCGCCAGTTTCTCAAGTGCACCCTTAACTTTGCCAACAACATCCGCCACTCGTTTCCGTCGTTTAGCTTCGCGATTTGAGATCCCCGTCGGCAACTTGCCCGGGACCGCAGCGGTCGCAAACGGGTACGACTGCAATTCCTCTACGAGCATGATCACTCGTATTGATAACGAAACTCAGGAGGATACCGTCTGCGCAATCCTGAGTTGACGCCTCGCCTGCACCGACGAGGACTGCCGGGTTAGCGCTTCACAACGACTATCTCCCCGTGAATTTAGCGGGCGATCCGGTGTGTCCAGAAGTAATCGCTTGGCGTCAGTACATAAAGGATCTCGATAATTGGCAACTGGCACCCATTTTCAGAGCACGACAATATTGGCAAGCATTGGGTTCGAGCGATGTGCTCTTATGGCGACATGACAATCGATACTCGGCCTTGGGGTTCTTACGATGTTCCTTATCTGTGGAGAGCTCTGTACCTTTCGTTGCATGTTCGCAACGGGGACTCGCCTTTTGCCCTCACGGTTGTCGATGAGCCGCAGATCGCCCACTACTTGACGGGCTTCGGGCGTTCGGGTGACGACGCTCAGGTTGCGATTGCTCAGACCGGCGAGGAGACGATCGGTGCGGCGTGGTGTCGCAGGATGAGTGCATCTGATCCGGGCTATGGATTCGTTGCCGAAGACGTGCCCGAACTGGGTATGGCCATCGAACCCACTTTTCGCGGACAGGGTATTGGGCGAAGACTCCTCGTGGAATTGCTTGCTCGAAATCCGTGGATGAGCTTGAGTGTTGATCGCCAAAATGGGTCTGCTCATACGTTGTATGTCAGCCTTGGATTTCTCGTCGTGGGCGAAGACGAAATTTCGCTCACCATGCTCCGCTCCGGGTAGCTCCGCGTGTTCCTCGTAGCTCCTGTTCCTCGTAGCTGCGCAGGGCTCCCTGGAGTCGTTTGAAGGTGCGGTGTGGATCGGGGACAGCGGGTTCCATGCTCGTCGCCGTGATAGCAACCGTGGTGTTGACCAACCATTCCACTGCGCCCTGGATTGCCGGATTTGGCGGGCTCGCTCACGGCGTTGGGGTAACGCTTTCGCATCTCCTGCCGAAGTGGGAGACGCTGAGCGATCCGCTACCCGGAAAAAACGTGGACCTCGCCACACGGGTTGCCGTGTTAACCGAAATTGCTGGAGCACTACTTCTCGGATTTAAATGTATACGTATTATTGCCAACCAACGTCGAATAAAGTAGTCGTGCTTATCTTACTGAAGGCCTTCAGCGTTACCATCTGGCCATCCGCCAGCGTTGACCTTGCTGCTGAGGCCTATCTGGCTGCGGAGCTGCCCTGGATTGTGCCGTAGCTCCCACTCCCACCGAAAAGAAGCGCAGAGCCAGACGGCTCGCATCGTCAGCAACCCCGTGGGCAAAGGCAAGTTTGTCATCGCTACACTCGGTTTGCACAACGTAACCTATCGATCTGACCGCAGGAGAAGGCACGAATTTCTTCAGAAACTCTGCCCTTCAGTGGTTAGATCTCGGTTGTTCCTGAGGGAAGTCGTTCTGAAGGTGTTGGTGCTCTGAGCCAACGACCTGGGAGAGTTTGCGTTTCATTCCTGTGTGGCCGGGCTACGCAGCCACGACGCTTGCCAGCGATTCAGCCACATCGGAAGCTTAGAGTGGAAGGCTTTCCCGGAGGGCGCTGAACGGCCTTCGCCACTGAGTAAACCCTGCCCAGTTTGGAAATGATTCGGCTCGGTCGTAGCGTCGAAAGCTTGAACTCCGAGACCGTCACTTCCCAAAGCCCTAAAGTCGAAACGGATACCTCAGCTCGAACGGCATTGGAAACTTCGATCCTCACGCCGCGCCAATTGAAATTGGTCGTAGGTGGGCTTATGGTCGGGCTTTTTCTTGCCGGTCTCGATGGAAACATTGTGGCGACGGCCATGCCCACAATTGCTGGCAAACTTGGCGGATTCACCAAATTGGCATGGGTGAGCACTTCCTATGTTGTGAGTTCCACCATCGCTACACCCGTGCTCGGGAAGCTCAGTGATCTGTACGGACGCCGCCGGATTTACCTGATCGCCATCACCACGTTTCTTGGTGGTTCGGTGTTGTGCGGACTCTCGCAGACTATTGATCAACTGATTACCGCGCGTGCAATCCAAGGTGTTGGGGGCGGTGGAATCTTGTCGCTGTCCTTCGCCATCGTGGGCCAGCTGGTTACTCCTCGTGAGCGCGGAAAATACATGGGTTACTTCACCTCGATGTTCGCGCTTTCTAGTGTTGCTGGTCCACTGATAGGAGGTTGGATGATTGATCACGTTGATTGGCGTTGGATTTTTCTCGTCAACCTTCCCATTGGTTTCGCCGCGGTGTTCATTACCTCGTCGGCTCTCAAGATTCCGTTCCAACGTCTTGATGCCCAGGTCGATTTTGCTGGGGCCGCCCTTTTGACGCTTTCCGTTGGCTCGCTGCTGTTTGGTTTGCAGTTCGGGCCACAAAAGGGCTGGAAATCCCCTCTGGTTCTCGGGTTGTTCTTTGTGAGCATCATCGGCTTGGTGCTGCTCGTCAAAGTAGAAGGTCGAGCCTCTGAACCAATGATTCCTGGGCGCCTGTTGCGTGATCGGGTGGTAGCAACGTCGTGTGCGATGGGCTTCTTCGCAGGAATGACGATGTATGCCGCTTCAGTGTACTTCGCCATCTACTTTCAAGATGTCGTGTTCAAATCGCCTACGAGTTCTGGCTTGCGTACGGTGCCCATCATGTTTGGTGCCTTATGCGGTTCGATGACCATTGGCCGACGAATTACTGCGACGGGCCGCTACAAGATCTACCCACTATTTGGGCTCTGCTTTATGGCTACAGGTTCTGCGCTCGCCGCATTCGGATTGGGACCATCAACTCCGTAT
>JAYUVJ010000107.1:0-3243 GCA_043754155.1 Acidimicrobiia bacterium | reverse complement strand
GTTCTTGATGACGCATTGTTCTTTGCTTCGCTTCGCCAGGCTTTGTTGCCGGTGCTGGTTCAGCGTTATGAGCAGGGCTTGGCTCGTGGCTTGTACCGGGTTGAGGATTCCACGGCCGCTGCGAATGCTTTGCTTGGCGCCCTGACCACTTCGATCACTGCATGGGTTAGTACCCATCGTGGCGAGTGGAATGCTCTGGCTTCGTTCTCCGAGCGCACCATGGTGGCCATGTTCCGCCTGTAATTACCGTTTCGGCGGGCCTTTGGTCTGCTGACTTGCTTCCTCAGATCCGTTTCTGACCGTTCTTGAACAGCGGTTGATTCGATCAAAATACGATGCCCCGGCCGTTTGGCTCGGGGCATTGTTATGTTCGGTGTTGCTTTCATTTGGCTTTGTTTGGCTTTGTTTTGGCTTGGTGTTGCTTGGCGGAGAGGGTGGGATTTGAACCCACGGTACCTTGCAGTACGACGCATTTCGAGTGCGTTCGATTCGGCCTCTCTCGCACCTCTCCAGGTATTTTACTTTCCTGCCGTTTCCGGCTGAAAGAATGATAGCGGGGACTTCCATCCCCATCAGAGCGTTTTTGGATCATCACAAGCAGGTTGGCAAGACTCATCTTCAGCTCTGCCTTCTGAGGCAGGGTGGACGACGCGATCCACAGGCCCTTCCAACTTTGGAATGGCCGCACCCAAGTTGGGAAACGCGCTGGGGCCCAGACCTAAGTGGTGGAATCGTCTCTTATTCTCGGCCAACTCTTGGGCCAAGAAAGACGATGGGAATGGAGCGAGTGGCAAGACTTAGTTGCTCCGCAATCGGTGTTTATTTTTACGATAGAAATGCGAGCTGGCCTGTATTCAGCTATACGTAGGCGCAGATGTCGAAGAGGTTGCCTTCGGGGTCGGCGAGGGTGGCGATGGAGCCGTAGTACTCGGTTCGGCGGGGGCGGAGTTCGCTAGCTCCAAGGGCGACGATGCGGTCCACTTCAGCGTTGAATTCCTCCGGAGTGCATTTCAGGTCGAGATGCTGACGGGATTTGCTCGGGCCCTCCCAACTCTGGATTGCTGCACTTACATTGGGAATGCGCTGGAGCCCTAGACGTCGGGTAGTTGAACCGTCGCCATGGCGAAGCCCGAGCACACACCATCGGCCCCCGTCCTCAGATTCGACTTCTTCAAGGTTCAGGGTGGCTGCCCAGAATACGGCCATAGCAACGTCGTCGGCTACATCGATGGTGACGAGATCAAACTCAATCGGCATGGGCTTAGGCTCTCTGGTTGATCGTTGGGATTAGGCCGGTGAACGCCAGAGGGCGGCTACTGGAACTGCGGTGAGCTTCGCTCCGAGTGAGATTGATTCGGGCATGCAGGAAAGTACAAAGCCAGCGTGAAACCGATCCCCCAGCTTGTCGGCGAGATAGCGAAGCCCCTTCGTGTCGCGGGAGGAAACGCTGCGAGATCCCTTGACTTCGATCCCAACGATGCGCCCATCTGGATGCTCCAGGATAAAGTCGACCTTTGCTCCGTCCCGATCGCGAAAATGGCTAAGGGTCACCGAATTGGCGCTCCAACTCAACTGCTTACGGAGTTCCATGGCCACGAACCCCTCAAGTAGCTGACCAAATGGAGATGTTGCATCATCGATCCGGCTCGGCTGCATCGCGGTGAGGTGCGCAGCCAGGCCACTATCAACCATGACAAGTTTCGGCCGTCGGATCACCTTGCTCGATAAATTCGTGGACCAGCCGGAATCAACTGCAAAACGAGCGTGCTCTTGCCAACTTGGCGAGGACCGTTTATCGCTACAATCGGCGTGTCACGCATTGCCTCAGCTACCAGTCGATCGGCCCTTCTCGGGATCAACTCCAGATCGGCCACAGGCCACGATAGGCCAAATCGAAGTTTCCACTGCGGATTTGTCGGTAGTTGACTGCGGATTTGCCGATGTTTGGCTGCGGATTTGTCGTCCTTTTCGGTTTCGGACGGATGGCTGCGCAGGAATTGCTTCTGGCTAGTCGCGTCACTGCTCCAAACTCTTCGCTCTCAACGAGTCCTTTACCGCTAGCGCTCGAAAGCTTGCACCTTTTCGAGCTGGTAGTTGAACCGGTTGGCAACAGGGTTCCATACCAAACTCCGAGAGCTTTGCATTCCGCGGAGAGCAGACGGCAGCAGCAACCGCTCGCACTTACCGTTTGGTGGCGAAAAAATCGTAGAGCAACTTGGCAGATTCCGCACTAGCGATGCCGGGGATTACTTCGGTTTCGTGATTCAACCGGGCATCGGCACAAAGGTTGTAGAGCGTTCCGCAGGCGCCGGCTTTGGGGTCGTTGGCGCCGAATACCAAGCGGGGGATACGAGCCGCAAGCAACGCACCAGCGCACATGGGGCAAGGTTCGAGGGTGACCACCAGCGTTGCCTCGTTGAGCCGCCATGAACCGAGAGCTGCGGCGGCATCACGCAGGGCCAACACTTCGGCGTGTGCGGTTGGGTCGTTGTGCAGTTCGCGTTCGTTGTGGCGTGAAGCGATCACTTGCCCGTTGTACAAAACGACAGCACCAACAGGAACATCGCCATGGGCAAGCGCGGCTCGGGCCTCAGTGAGAGCCAACTGCATGGCCTCGCCGTCGGACAGAGAGGCTCCGAAACCGACGGTAGGGGTGTTCACGCGGAGGAGGTGGGATTCGAACCCACGGTGAGTTGCCCCACACACACTTTCCAAGCGTGCCGGTTCGGCCGCTTTCGTACTCCTCCAGATGAGCCTCCGCGCTCGGTATCGCTACCGGGTGCTTTAGAACATCGGCGCCAAGGATAGTGCAGTGCAGCAACCCTTTCTGGCAGTTGTCCGGGCGTTTGACACGGAATACGATTGAGTTGTCAATCGAACAGTCCAGCGTGCAAAAGGCCAAGCGCTGGGCCTGCAGTGGATAGAAGAGTTGTGTTGAACATCCCTGGCCGGTGTCGCAGCACTGTAGGCCAACGTTCAAAAAATCAAACGTTTCGTGAAGATGGAGGAAAAGTGAAGGATCCACCGTTGGCATTTCTTGCGGGTACTTCGCGAATCGCGGGCCTAATTTGCGAGCGGCTTACCTCGGCAAAAACTCAACCCAACGTTAAGTTTGTTGCCAGTGGACCTGGGCTTCCTCGAAATCTGTTGGTCGACGACTTACTGCCAATCGAACTGGCGAGGCGATCTCAGATCACTTTTTGCGGGCTAGGCCAGAATCCTCAGGCGATTCGATTCTGAGCT